>NBLJ01000039.1 GCA_002084545.1 Desulfobacteraceae bacterium 4572_123
AAATACCGCATAACATCAAAAACCCAGAAGTCATTGCCTTCAAAAGATAAAAATATCGCACGACCCGCGGGCAAAAAGTATCAGGCGTGACCTCAAAACCCGCAAACCTTCGAAAGAATATATCCGGTTGTATGACGAAGTGCGGGGGGCTTTCATTCAGACGGGAATAACGTTTGAATAATCGATAAAAATTTGGCAGAATAACGACTCGGTTTTCAAACGCTTAACAATGATATGGCCGCAAAAAGGCACAAAAATCACAAAAATAAAAATCCACACTGAATAATTTCAATAGGTTAGAAGATGAAAATTCGAAAATTTTGACTTTTTACGAGACCGTCAACAATAAACAACAAATTATTCACAGGAGTTCATCATGGAAAAACAGCACAAAGCCGAAGGCGATATCAATATTTCTCCCTTACGAACCAAATGGCAGGATCAGCACATCGATGCTGCCACCAGAAATCTGCTCAAAGAAGATGAACGCTATTTTCTCAAGCAGTCCCTGTCCACCCCGTGTCTCAATGCCCTTAAATCCTGTGACGGCGTTTCCATTGAAGACCTGCAGGGCCGCCGCTATATGGATTTTCACGGCAATAACGTACACCAGGTCGGTTTTGCCAATCCTGAGGTTATCGACGCAATCAAAAAACAGCTCGATACCCTGTCCTTCTGCACCCGCCGCTATACCAACCAGGTGGCCGTGGACCTGGCCAAAAAACTGGCAAAGCTGGCCCCCGGTGACCTGAACAAAACCCTTTTCTGCCCGGGCGGCGCTGAAGCCATCGGCATTGCTCTCAAGCTGGCCCGTCTGGTCACCGGCCGCCACAAAACCATCTCCATGTGGGACTCCTTTCACGGCGCCACACTGGATGCCATTTCCATCGGCGGTGAAGCGGTCTTTCGCCAGGGCCAGGGCCCCCTGCTCCCGGGCACCGAGCACGTGCCCTCGCCCGATCCCTCCAGGGCCTTTTTCGACCTGGGTGATTCCCACAAGTGGGAAATGTTCTGCGCCCGGTACGTGGAATATATTCTCGAACAGGAGGGTGACATCGCCGCGGTGATATCCGAACCTATGCGCAGTACGCCCTACGTGCCGTCGGCAGAATACTGGCGGATCATCAGAAAGGCCTGCGACAAACACGGCGCCCTTTTGGTTTTTGATGAAATCCCGCATGCCCTGGGCCGCACCGGCAAGATGTTCACCTGCGAAAACTTTGGCGTGACACCGGATATTCTTTGTATCGGAAAGGGCCTTGGCGGCGGCATATTTCCCCTGGCGGCCATGATCGCCGGCGAACGGCTCGATGTGGTCGGGCACCGCGCCCTGGGTCACTACACCCACGAAAAAAGCCCGGTGGCCTGTGCAGCGGCCCTGGCCACAATCAGCTACATCGAATCCAATGACCTGCTGACCCATTCGGAAAAGCTGGGAAAATACGCACTGGATCGCCTGAAAGCCATGAAGGCAAACCATGCCCTGATCGGTGACGTTCGAGGGATTGGCCTGTTTCTGGGAATCGAGCTGATCAAAAATGAAAAGTATGCCCTGGATGAAGCTGAGAAAGTAATGTATTGCGCCCTTTCAAAGGGAATCAGCTTTAAGCTGACCATGGGCAACATCATTACCTTGACCCCGGCACTGACCATTACAAAAAAAGAGATGGATCAGGCTCTCGATATCATAGAAGAATGTATCAGCCAGGTTGAGTCCGGAATCATTTAATCTTACCAGCCAGGCGCCATTTAAGGGCGCTTATTATCTCCTGCAACCTTGAATCGTTGAAAATTAATATATTTTACTACCATTTACAGGCAAACTCATTTGACACAGGGCTTTTGTTCAGCTATAGATAAAGGCTGATAAATGTAAAAGATGCCAATATGGGTTCTTTTACGCAAACCTGATATACGAGAGGAGGGTACTATGGAAATTATGGTAGGTTATGACGATTCTGGAGTGGCCAAAGATGCTCTGAATATAGCTATGAAGCACGCGCAGGCTTTTGGTGCCAATGTTCATATAGTAACATCCATGGTTGGCGGAATCGATGTCCCAAGGAAAGAGTTCGATCGGGTTGAAAAAAAATTGGAATATGCCAAATCTCTTTTTAAAGACAAAAACATTCCCTGTAAAACTCATCTTTTGGTGCGCGGACTGGAAGCCGGTGAAGACCTGGTTCAATTAGCCGAAGATACGGGTGTAGATGAAATTGTTATTGGAATCAAAAGAAGATCTAAAGTCGGCAAGCTTTTGTTCGGCTCGACAGCTCAATACCTGATTCTGCATGCACCCTGCCCGGTGCTTACCATCAAGTAGCGGCTTTTTTTAAACACAGGAAATCATGCTTGCGCCAGCATTATTACCGATACGACGGCAAGGGCCATCACAAAGCATTTTTTAGGGGTGATGGCTTCCATTTTCAGACCGGCCGAGAGCAGAAGTGCTACAATAAAACTCATGTTGGCAATGGGAATGACTATACTGGCCTCACCGTAATTGACCGCCAGCATCAGAAAATTGGCGACCCCTAGAACCAGCAGACCTGATAATAGGGAATATCGAAAAATTTCAGATATTCCCGAAAAGTTTTTTTCTCTGAAAAAAGCATACGCGGCTCCACCGGCAATCCAGCTTGATGAAATCAAAACCAGCATGGTTTGCATGTCCGCCCTGTGCAAAAGCCCGGCTTTTGTGGTGATGCCGTAAAAGGCCCGCAGCAAAGATGCTGTGATGGCAATTGCATAGAATAAAAAACAACCGGAATTCGCATTGCCTTTGTCGTTTTTTCGATACAGAAAAAGTACCGCCGTAATTCCGGCCACAACTCCTGTCACCTTGAAGCCCCCCAGGGATTCGTCAAGAAGTATAAAAGAAAGGATAACGACCCCGATCGTATTCAGGCGATAAATTGTTGAGCCGGCGCTGACATTGATCCGGGTCAGGCTTTCAAGCAGTAAAAGGTTGGACAGCGTAACAAAAATCCCGGCTGCCAGGCCAAACCCGATGGTGGGAAAATTACAGACGAAGTGGCCGCCTTGCAGCCGTAAAAATAGAACCTGGGCAATTGTCCAGACGATGCCGATGCCGCAAATATAAACTCCCATTGAATATTTTTTAAGAGCATATTTTTTGAAAACAACGTCATTTATGCCCGCACATAAAAGACTTAAGAGGGCGAATCCTGCCGCATAACTCATGAATATACAACCTTATTTACAGGCATCTTCTGTAGGAAATTGCGGCGTCTTTGATTCACAAATTCACACTTTTTTTAAAAAATCCACGATGGCGGCATTGGGGATATCGATTTCAGTTCTTTGTTTTTTCCAACCGTGAACCGTATTTATGAGCGGCCGTCACCGCTGCTTTTATATTTTCCGGCGGTGTGCTGGGCGCCAGATTACAAAGATAAAGCCACAACCGGCCGTTTTTTCCGCCCGCCTGCACATAGTGTCTGACCCGCTCGGATATCTCTTCCGGAGATGCATTATTTAAAAAAACCGCTCCGACACCCAGCAAAAGCGGCAGATCATGTTTATCTGCGTATTTCCTGTAAAATTCAGGCCCAAGAGCCTCAACATCAGGATCCTGGCCCTCCACATAAAGCGGATTTGCCCTGCGACGGATATCCATAAATTTTTCAGGTGCCTTGGAATACCTTTCTCCTGTCTGGTTAGGAACGCACACATTCGGACCAACTGCCTCACGAAGACGTTCAATATAGGGTGCAATCCATTCTTCCATCATTGTCTCATTGACCATGGGCAGAGATGCAAGAGCATCGGCGCCGACAAATGCGGGTGTCTGTGGAAATTTATTTTTCAGATGAAGCAGCCACGGGATCAAGATATCTTCCGTTACGCACTCAAACAGGCTGCGCGCAAAATCCGGCCGCTCCATAATATCCATCAATACCTGTGAAATCCCCCTGATATTGGCAGCCAGACTGAACGGAGCGCAAAACGCCATCGAGGCCCTGCAGCCGGTCAATTTTTCAAAAAGTCGATACATCTCCACCACAACGGGGCATCGGGCGGCTTTATCAAAATCAGGTGTTTTAATTTTTTTCAGATCTTTCCGGTCCTGAATCAATGGGTGCATGCGATCCACATCCGGCATGATATTTTCATCAAAAATTAATTTCTGCCCGATCGCTTCAGCTTCGATATTATAGGAATCCAGATCAACAACCGGCACATCAATACCATACTTTTCACAAATTTTGAAACTGCCGATGGTTAACAATTCGGGATCATGAAAAATCTTTTCCGCAGAAACACCCATCTCCAGAGGGATCATCTCGCATAACTGAGCATAAATGGGAACCCGATCCGGGATACCTTTCGCGGCCTGGGCCACCAGTTTGAAACCTTCCTGAAACGAGTAATATTGTTTGCCATAATCAGCCATTTTTCTCTCCGGTTTTTTAAAATGAAAAACGGGTCCATATTACGATTGCTTTGCGGCGGACACGGTCTGAAGCCATAAACGGGAAACCATGTCCTAATAACACTTGCACACCGAATGACAGGTATGTATACTGCCATGATATAATAAAGCAATAAATATTTTTAACCAAGAATATTATCATGAATCTGAATCAGCTTAAAATATTTTATATGGCGGCTAAACATGGAAACCTCAGTGCCGCCGCCGGTGAACTCTGTATAACACAGCCCGCAATTACAAAGGGTTGACCGATGCCGGTGAGGCACTCTATGAAATTGCCGAAAAAATCTTTGACATGGAAAGTCAGGCAGATGAAAGTATCCGGGATTTTCAACAAAGAAAAAAAGGCCATATCCGCATTCATTCCAGTGAAACTTTCGGGGCCTATTACCTGCATAATATTATTATCCCTTTCAGTAAAAACAACCCCATGATTCGCATACTGGCCAATATTCTGCCGACTGAACAAGTGATTGACAATGCGGCTTCACTTCATAACGACCTTGGTTTTATCAGTTATTCAGTGGAACATAAAAAGCTGAAAATTACGGAAGTACTGTCTGATCGCTATGTTATCGTGGCTCCCCCGGAACATCGGCTTTCCAAAAAAGAGTATATAGAAGCCGCCGACCTTAAGGGAGAATACATGGTGATGCATGAAAAAGAATCGGCTACTTACCGGGTCATGGATAACTTTGTCCGAAAGAACAATCTTAATACCTTCATACCACTGGAGCTTTCCAATAACGAAAGCATAAAAAGAGTAGTGGAACAGGGAATCGGCCTGGGGTTGATGTCGCTTCATGTCGTCAGCCGCGAGGTGGCTTCCGGACATCTTGCTGCAATTCCTTTTGCCGATCCCGGCATGAAGCGTAAATTTTACATGGTCCATCACAGGGATAAGTATATTTCCGAATCGCTGCGGAATTTTATCGATCTGATTCAGCAGTGGGCCTCTGATTATCGGGCTGCCAATCCCTGACCCGGATAGATCCGCGTAATTTATTTGTAATTTTTCGATTTTGTATATTGGCAGTGAAAAATTGAAATTGGGAACAACAGAAACATGCAATACCCCTGCAGCGGTGTGATACTGGCAGGCGGCCTGAACAGCCGCTTTTCAGGCAATGAAAAGGCGTTTTTACGAGTGGACGGTCAGCTTCTACTGGATCGGCTTTACAATATCTTTGCCCAAATATTTCAAGAAATTATTCTTGTAACGAATAACCCTCTGCGATATCTGCAATGGGATCTCAATATCGTTACTGATATTTTTAACGTACGCAGTTCCCTGACCGGTATACATGCCGGTCTTTTCTATTCCACCATGCCCCATTCATTTATTGTGGCCTGCGACACCCCTTTTTTGAAAAAAGAGCTGGTACGGGCAATGGTGGAAAACATAGATCATAACTTCGATGCAATGATTCCCGAAACTTCAGCCGGCAGGGAACCGCTATGCGCCGTATATTCAAAAAAATGCATAGGTACCGTTGAAAGATCTCTGGCTCAAAAAAAGTTAAAAATTCAGCGGGTTTTCAAGAAACACCGGATAAAAACAATGTCCGATAAATTCTGTCGTACTTATGACCCTGATTTAAGTTCTTTTTTTAACATCAACACGCCCCGGGATCATTTGAGCGCTGAAAAACGCATAAGGGAGTTAACATGAACAGCAACAGCTTTATCAAAACCATAAAAAATCATCCGGAATATGACAAGGTGGGTATGATTCTCTGCCATAACGGTGTGGTACGCCGTACATCACGGGACGGTCGCCAGGTTTCCGGACTGAAAATCGAGGTAGACCATGCGAAACTCGCTACGGTAATAAAAGAAAATAAGAAAACACCTGGGATTATTGAAATCCTGGTCGAAATAGCCGAGGGTATCGATTTGAACGTTGGTGACGATGTCATGATGCTGGTGGTTGCCGGTGATATAAGAGACAATGTCATTAACGTACTTCATAAGACTCTGGACACCATCAAGACTACCGTTACCCGCAAAACCCAGTTTTATATTGAATAGCCCCCCTTTTTTATATTGACTTTGGCCCTCCTCTTTTTTATAATTACATCATTCCAATTGAAAAATGATTCAGATGCTGTTTTCTACCACTCCAGGCAATTTAAATTCATTTTTGCTGATACTGTTTCTCTCAACTCCGCTACTGTTTTCAACACAACCGACTCGCTACGTATGACGGCATAATTTCGGCAACTGCGTATCTGCCATATAAAAAAGTGTTCACCTGCCGCAGGAGGCTTTTCAGAGTTTCTTCAAGGGTGCAACGATAAGCCTCCAGAGAGTGAACTGGAGGAACAAATGGGGAATCAAGCCGACAATACATTTCAATACCATATGGCTGCCGTGAAGGAAAAAAAACGGATTTTTGAAAATGCCTTTTGCGGTGTTTCACGAATGATCCTGGAGAGCGATATTACAAAGGTTGTTGTAAATGGGAAAACAACCTTTGATTTCAGTATCTTCCGGTCCGGTAAAAAACATATCATAGGGATGTATGATGAACTCAACAGCTTTGTTTCTTATGTAAAGGACGCTGCCGAAAGAGGCTCATCCAGTGAAATGGCCTATGTGCTTGTGGGCGAACCCGGCAACGGGAAAACGTTTTTCGTTGATTTTTTATGTTCCGCATACCGACAGTTTCTGTCCCGCAAACAAAATCGCAAATATACATTCCGATTTAACCGGATGGATGAAATCGGCGGCTACGGCAGAATAAAGGCCATCGAATCCCAGACCTATGAAGACCCGATGATACTGGCCATGAACCTGGTGGATAACCATGAGGAAAACAAAGAATTACTGGGACGAAAATTCGGATTTTCCGATACCCTCATCGAGGCTTTTTATCAAGATTACCGGCCCCTGGGAGCCTGCACGGGGTACATCTGGAACGATATTCGCACAAAAACGGACGGCGAACTTGACACCATGCTCGATTTTGTTGAAATCGTACCGGTCCCGCTCACCGAAAGTCTGGGCACCATTACCGGTAAGTATCCGGCAAAAGACAAAATTACCTCCTCGGCCGTGGACCTGCTGGGTGAGGAATCCATTCAGCGTCTGCTGCACATCAGCGACACCAATAATCCTTACCGGTTCGATCTGAGACGCGGTGCTCTTGCCCGGGTTGCCGGTGGCGGCATCCATTTCAGCGATGAAATTTATAAAAATAAAAAAGACCTTGTACAGGTTTATCTGGGGGTTATTCAAAACCGCACTATTGAAATCGACGGTTTTAAATGGCCCATCGACACCCTGATCATCGCCACGAGCAACAATATGGAATTCCATCGATTTCTTGCTGAAAAAGAGGAGGCCCCCATTGTTGACCGCTGTCGTATCTGTTATGTTTCCCACAATACCAACTACAAGCTTCAGAAAGACCTCACCAACTACGCCGTCGGCAGTAACTCCCGCACTACTCTTACCGCCGAAGCGCTTCACCAGGATCCCAACCTGAATTATGCCGCATCAGTGGCCGTCGTACTGACAAGGCTGCCACGTTCTGAAAAATTGACCCCGGTGGAAACCATGAAGCTGGCTTCCGGAGAAGTTGCCGGTGAAAAAAGCATCAAAACCCTGGCCGAAGTCATCGATACCCTGAACCAGGATCCGGAAATTACGAACCGGTTCGGTCAAAAGGGCCTGGGGCAGCGTAATCTTGGAAGAGCGATTCAGCTCCTGCTGGAAAGTTCGGAAACCAACGAGGGATGCTGCATGTTTGCCTGTGATATTTTTAAAGCCCTTGAAAGAATTGTTCTGGATTATGTAAACGATGCCAATGACCGGATCAAATACCTGGAAGATTTAAAAACTGCAAAGGGATTATACCGCGAACGCATCATGACCGAGATGTTCAATGCCTACATGGACGAGCCTTTTGCCATTCGCCGGGATGTCATGAACTACGTAAACATGATTATCGGTATAGACGCCGAAAATCTGGGGCCGGATCAAATGTGGAAATATAAGGACCCCCAGACCGATGAACTGAAAGCATTGAAAATCGATGAACGCTATATCAAAAGTGTTGAGGAAAGGCTGGGCCTTAAAACCGAAGAGCAGCGGGAAACATTTCGCACATCTATCCGAAAAATTTACGGGCAAAAAATTTCAGTTTCCCCGGGTTATGATTTTATGGACAATCTGGAACTGGTCAAGGCGGTTACCGACGTACGCCTGAAGTCGGATATTGCCGGGACCGGCAGCCTGATCGGGGCACTGGCAAACCGTACCAATGAGGAAAACCAGAAACTCTACGACCGGATGGTAAGCACCATGCTGGATAAACTCAACTATTGCCGGACATGCGCCCAGAAAACCATCGAATATTTCTGTACACAGGAGGATGAAAAATAGTTTTTTCGGAGAACCGGACATGGATGACAAACTCCTGAAAATATACCAGAAGTTGAAAGCAGCGGGATTGACTCCCGAGCAGGATAAAAATATTCTCGCGGAACTGCACCATGAGGGACGCCACGGCATTACCGATCCGCCCACGGGTCCGGCCGGTGCTGAAACCGCGGATTTTATTCAGCAGTCGAATAGCGTCTATGACTTTAATGATTTTTTTTCATTGCAGGCTATGCCCCCCCCCCGTGTTCCCGGCTACGTCTGCCTGCATTCTCTGGATGAACTGCTGGAAAGGGACAAGCAGCGGGAAAAAGACGGGTTTCCCCGCAAGATCCGTGTGGGACGGCTCATTAAACCGGGCCGCAGCGGCAAGGATAAAATTGTTGTGGTACCCACTACCGTTGAGGAAAAATTCATTCATGACACCACCTTCCAACCGGCAGACGAGGTGCCGGCATCCGGCGGCTCAGGAAAAGGAGAAGAGGGTGAAGTGATCGGTGAACAGCCGGTCCGGGCGCCGGAAGGGGCCGCAGGGGAAGGTCCCGGAGAAGGACAGGGCGGTCCCCATGAGATGGAGTCCAGCGCCTATGAGCTGGGGCGGATACTGTCGGAAAAATTTGAACTTCCGAACCTCAAAGACAAGGGGAAAAAACGATCCCTGACCCGCTACACGTACGATATGACCGACAAACACAGAGGCTTCGGGCAGTTTCTCGATAAAAAGGCCACATTGCGTGAAATACTCAAAACCAATCTCGGACTGGGAAATTTGCCGGACATCAGCGACATTGACCCGACCGAATTTTTGATCGCACCAAAGGACAGGGTCTACCGGATTCTGTCACGGGAAAAAGACTATGAATCTCAGGCGATGATTTTTTTCATGCGCGATTACTCAGGGTCCATGGCAGGCAAAGCAACCCAGCTTGTGGTGGCTCAGCATGTTCTGATCTATTCATGGCTTCTGTATCAGTATGAAAAACAGGTGGAATCCAGATTTATCCTGCATGATACCGAGGCCACCGAGGTAAAGGATTTTTACACCTATTACAATTCAAAGGTGGCCGGCGGGACAAAGGTAGCTTCGGCCTTTCGACTGGTAAATGAAATTGTGAACCGCGAAAATCTTGCCCGGGACTATAATATTTATATCTTCCACGGTACCGATGGCGATGACTGGGACACGGACGGCAAGGAAACAATCCCGGAAATCAAAAAAGCGCTCGGCTATGTCAGCCGGACAGGCATAACCATTGCGCAGCATGGCAGAAGCGCCGGCAGTCGAACCGAAGTGGAAAAATATTTAAATGCTTCCGGATTGTTAAAGAAAAAAGCCACATTGATCCGGCTGGATGTCATGAATCAGGATGCGGATGAACCAAGACTGATTGAAGGGATTAAAAAGTTGATATCCTGATTACAGGTATTTTGTCTATTCGGTGGGCACAGCCCACCCTACGATGACTATAGCCCGGAACCCATTACCATAGCCGGGCAAAGCCGGAACTAAAGTGAGAACTTATGGAACTTATTGACCAGCATACCAAGAAAATAATGGAGGGCTGTAAAAGAAGGGCTCGC
The DNA here is from genome assembly GCA_002084545.1 of Desulfobacteraceae bacterium 4572_123. Taxonomy (GTDB): domain Bacteria; phylum Desulfobacterota; class Desulfobacteria; order Desulfobacterales; family 4572-123; genus 4572-123. The sequence continues at coordinate 10,424 of NBLJ01000039.1, forward strand.
GACGCCGGGTTAAGATTCCAGGATGAGACACTGGAATATATCGTAACCAACCGGGATTTGCTCGAATTATCACCCAAAATGATGATTCCCACCCTTTATGACTATTGGGTCCATGATGTTGAAGTCTTAAAGGAAAAAGGCAGATACGAACTTTACCCCGGCAACCCATATGAAACAGTGATCAACACCCGTCCGGCCATATCCTTTTATAATGACAACAATCCGGACTGGTTGAATGTAATGATTTTTTATCACGTCCTGGCGCATATCGATTTTTTTCAGAACAACCTGTTTTTCAGGCATACATGGGACTATGATTTCGCCGGACAGGCCCTTTCCGACAAACGGCTGATTGCCAAAACCAAAGCCGACAAGGGCCGCTGGGCCGATTATGTCATAGAATTTGCACGCAGCATAGATAACCTCACCGGATATTATCATGAACTGACAAAAACAGATCGCATGCCGGCAACGCCCCAGTCAAAACGGCTTGATTTTTATTTCGATATATTTCTGCAACGCAAAAAAAAATTTAAAATCAGCGATTATATTAAAAACATTGAGAGATATAACGATTGTATGCGTCAATTCAAGGACCAGGGTGAAAAATGTTTTTTTGCGGAAGTTGAAACGAAATATCCGGAATTTGAAGCCCTTTTCAAAAAAAGTCTTGCCCAGAAAGCGGAAAACAAACCGGATCTCATCCAGTTTATCCTTCGCCATTCGACTTTTTTAAACGCCGATGAAAACAGGTGGATGAAACCGGTCATCCAGGTGGTTCGAAAAACATCTCTGTTTTTTCAGCCGCAGATCAGGACCAAAATTATCAATGAAGGATGGGCCAGTTACTGGCATGAAACCCTTTTTTTACGGGATGACCGCATCCAGGGACATGAGGTTGATTTTGCCAGAGTCAATTCGGCTGTGACGGCCATGCCGCGCGTGGGACTGAACCCTTATGCGCTGGGAATGCGACTGTTGTACTACATCGAAGAATTGGCCGATAAGGGAAAATATGATTACCGGTTCCAGCGCATTCTTGATGCGCACCGGCGTGACAAATACGATCAAAAAACAGGCAAGGGGAGGGATTTCATTTTCACGGTTCGAAAAAATTTCTGCGATTTCATGTTGCTCAACACCTTTGTCGACCAGGATTTTGTAACTCGCAACAAACTCTTTGTTGCCGGTAAAAGACTGAAAAAGGCAAAAATGGTATGGGAATATTATATTAAAAGCCGCAATGTCGAAGAATATCGCCAAATGCTGAAAAACACACTTTATCACCCGCCACATATTGAAATCGATACCACCAGAGGCGATAATGGCAGCCTTTATCTGGTCCATCATTTTGAAGGCCGGCCCCTGGTAACCGAATATATTGCCAACACCATGCTGGGGATTGAATACCTCTGGGGCGAAAAGGTGAATCTGGAAACCAGCGAAGTGGTTTCCGTTGCAGCACCCATTGGCCCTCCTGCTACAGACGAGATAAAGAAAGAAGAGATAAAATGGCAGCGGGTCCTTTATACGATGAAGGATCGAAAGCTGTCCAGAAAAATTATAACCTAACCTGGCAAAGCCAGAACCAAATTGAATATTGAAAAGTGATTTTCAATTTTTAATTATACCCGTCACCTCATGCTCTATTTTTTTCACATGAAAAACACGAATCTCAGAATTTAGTGATTAGGGAAAACATATCATGGGAAACATTCAAAATGCGCTGCAAAACCTGAATAACTGCATGGGCAAACAGGATAAACGCCTGGCCGTCCCCTTTGAGCGGTTTATCAAAATATTGACCAGGGAACCGGACAAAATTCTCCGTAATGTTTTTCAAATATTTCACGATATGGTGAAAACATACGTTGATGAAGGAATTGATGAATACCCTGACGACCCTGAATCAATTGGTTTTATCGACTATGATTTCAGCCGGCTCCTGGTTGAGAATGCGGATCGGCCGTTTTTTGCGGACAGGCTGTTTGCCAATCGCTTGATGGCTCTCTCGGAGGCCATGAAAAGCGGGGCCCAGCAAAACAAAATCTATATTTTTGATGGTCCTCCAGGATGCGGGAAAAGTACATTTCTAAACAACTTGCTGAAAAAATTTGAAGAATATGCCAATACCGAAGAGGGCACTCGTTTTGAAACACTCTGGCGGCTGGACAGCAGTTTATTAGGCTCAGCCGGAGAGCATGAGGCCTTGCCAGCAGTCGAAAAATTTATGCATTTGATGATCAGCATCATGGAAAACGGGACCCCGTCATATCAAGAATCCAAAACAAACGCTTTCAGTGACCGATCCGGAGTGAACTTTGCCGTAAACCAGCAACCTCGCCTTACCAGCGGATATATCGAAATCCCCTGTCCCAGCCATGACAACCCGATTCTGATGATACCCAAACACTATCGCCGCACTTTTTTTGACGAACTTTTTCCAGATGGTAAATTCAAATCAAAACTCTTCAATGAAAAGGAATACGAATGGGTATTTCAGGATGAACCCTGCACCATATGCAGCTCTTTGTATCAGTCTTTTTTATATGGGGTGAAAAATCCTTTGGAAGTATTCAAGATGATTTATGCCCGTCCTTACCGCATCAACCGCCGGATCGGTGAAGGCGTCAGCGTCTTTAACCCGGGCGATAAACCGTTACGGCAAAACATCATATCCAACCCCATCCTTCAAAAGCAAATCAACCGGATTTTCAAGGGCAGCAATCAGATCCAGTATATCTATTCCCGTTTTGCCAAGACCAACAACGGTATTTACGCCCTGATGGATGTCAAGTCAAACAACACGGAGCGCGCTATCGAACTTCACAACATCATCAGCGAAGGGGTTCACAAGGTGGAAGATATCGAGGAGAACGTAAATTCTCTGTTCATGGCCGTCACAAACCCCGAGGATAAACAAAATATTCAGTCATTTAAATCTTTTACCGACCGCATTGAGTACGTCAATATTTTGTACGTCCTGGATTTGAATACTGAAGTTGCCATTTATCGTAATATCTTCGGCAATCATATTGACGACAATTTTCTTCCCAGGGTTCTGCACAATTTTGCAAGGATAATCATTTCCTCGCGGATGGAAACTCAATCAAAAGCCTTGCTGGAATGGATAGAGGCCCCTGAAAAATACAGCCGCTATTGCGATAAAAACCTGCAGCTTCTTAAAATGGAAATCTATGCGGGGCATATTCCTTCATGGGTTTCCGAAGAGGATTTGAAGCGATTTACGGCCAAGCGTCGGCGCAGAATTATTGCAGAAGCTGAAACAGAAGGGAAAAAGGGTTTTTCAGGGCGTGAATCTCTTAAAATATTCAATGAGTTCTACAATACCTATGCCGGGGAAGGCAAACTCATCAATATGTCCATGCTGTGCAATTTTTTTACCAAAATTCGTAATGATCTCGGCAAGTCAATTCCCGAAGGCTTTTTGGATTCTCTGCTCCACATGTATAATTACAATGTACTGCAGCAGGTAAAAGCATCCCTTTATTATTACAATGAAGAACAAATTTCGCGAGATATTCAAAATTATCTTTTCGCACTGAATTTTGAGATCGGATCAGCCGAGACCTGCACCTTTACAGGCGATAAAATAGAGATTACCGAAATATTTCTGGAAAGTATTGAAAACCGTCTGCTCAGTGGTGAGGTGGAAATGGAACAACGACTTGCCTTCCGGAAAGATACCCAGAAAAATTACACCTCGGGCACTCTGACCCAGGAAATTATGCTGGAAAAAAAATTACTTACCCAGACTAAACTGTATCAAGCCCTGCATGACCGGTATGTTTATGGTCTCAAGGAAAAAGTGCTGGAGCCGTTTTTAAACAATGAAAATTTTCGTCGTGCCATCAAGGATTTTAACCGGGATGACTTCAAATCCTATGACAAACGGATTAAAGCAGATGTCACCTTCCTGATTAAAAATCTGATCCGAATATACAAATATACCTCTCTGGGGGCCAGGGAGATCTGCATCTATGTTATCGATAACGACCTGGCTAAAAAATATTAACCAGGCCCTTTCAATGTTCCGAATCATTGCAGCATATGCGCATCCAGCCACGTCGTAAGGTCTCTCAGCACCTTTGCTCTTTGGTCATTAGGCGCATTATAGATTTCATGATACAGCTCTTTATACTCATACAGCGTTTTATCCCGGGCTTTAAGCCGTTTAAAAAAAGTGCGCGAGGAAGCTGTCTTTACCAGATAATCATCGCCCGCCAACTGCATTAAAAACGGAATTTCCAGCCCGGACATGGAAGTTCGGATACCTTCCATGGCAGCCATTGTCTCCGTAAACCAGCGGGCCGATACCCGGCTGTGGACCATGGTATCATCTATATAAGCCTTTACAACATCGCCGTCCTTACTTATTTTGGAAGGATCGAGTTCATTTTTAAGAGATAAACCCGGGTACAGGAACGACATGACTTTTCCCATCAATTTTTTCAGCAAGGGAACATCTATCACCATGCCGATAAGGGGAGAGGAAACAATCAGACCGTCAATCATTTTATGAGAACCTTGTGCCAGAGTCAGGGCAATAATCCCTCCCATACTGTGACCCAGTAAAAACATTTTTTTGTTATCGGGTTTTCCTTGATGGGCCATTTCCAGCATCCCGGTCAGATCGGCAACATACTCATTAAAAGAGAGAACATGCCCGCGTTTACCCTGGCTTTTTCCATGTCCTCGAAAGTCGGGAATCCACAGGGAAATCCCCATCGGAACGAGCTGCTCGACCAGGTTTTTATAACGGCCCGAATGCTCGCCAAGACCATGGGCAATAACCATCCGGGCCCTTTCATCGGGGGCTTCAAACATCCTGAAAAATATCTTGCAACCCTTTTGCCCGGTAAACGTAGCCTGTTTTTCGCGATAATTTTCCAATATTTGCTCCTTTATTATTAAACCGTCACATCTATTGACTATCGGGTCGATCTGGTTTATCTGGTCAGTGGCTGAGACTGTATTCCGGCTGAGCCGGGATACGGACAATTATTTCATAACTCGTCTCATAAAAGGAGATCCGACATGAGTCATCACCACGAACATCATCACGAGCACGAAAATGATCATGGTGCTCCAGGTTCACTGTCATTTAACGAAAAAATGGTTAAACTGCTTGATCACTGGGTCAAACACAACGATGATCACGCATCAAATTACAGGGACTGGGCTGCAAAAGCAAGGACGGAAAATCTGTCTGAAGCGGCAGCTCTGCTGGAAGAGGCCGCCGCCATGACCCGGCAGATCAGCGAAAAATTTGAAACAGCCGCAAAGTTGATTGCTTCAAGGCGCTGAAATTCATATTTTTATATCCGATGCAGTTGTAGCTGGTAGTCCGCCATTTTAGAGTTAGCGGCATCGAGTTGTTTTTTACTGGAAACAACCGCCACGGCATGGCCTCTTGAATCCGAAGCAAAATATTTTTCAGCAACCCTTTGAATTTTTTTATGGCTGATTCCCAGTACTCCGGCCTTGAATTGGTTGCGTGCCTCGTCGGACAGGGAAACTATCCGGCGGTAAAACGCCTTGCGTGCCGCCGGGCCCGGCGGATGCGGTTTGTCGATTTCGGAACACACCTGCAAAATCGCCTCTTTAATATCTTCGCTGCCGTATTTGCCCGAACAGATAAACCGCATGGCACCGGTAAAGGCATGCAATGTCGCCCGGATGTGCGGATCACGGTAGGAAGCAAACGAAAAAATACCGTTTTCGGAATTAAACAGTGCAAACCCGCCGTAAGCGCCCCCTTTCTCCCGGATTTCCCGATGCAGATACATGGATCGCAGTATCTTGCTGATCACCGCCAGGGCCGGCGCATCGGCATGGGACATGCGAACCGCGGTAAAGGCACGTGCCACGAATGAAACCGCCGAGGAGGTGTACCAGCCCTCGTTTGGAATTTCGCCCGGGCACCGGATATCAGGTTCGCCAAACCCGTCACCAGGGTTATCCGTTAGTCCTTTAAAAATGGATTCCACTGCGTTTTGTGAGGATGACAGGGCCGTGTCTTCACCTATAAGCGCCATTTTAAAATTGTTTGTTGTAAAAAGACTTTTACCGATCCGTGTAAGATCCTCGGAGAGGGCTCCCAGCTTTTCTTCGGTTAGATCGAGGGTTAATGCCTTGATTCGGCGCAACTGGTGAATACCGTGCCAAGTCTCATTTACGGCACTGGTGGTGTTAAAATTACGCGCAGCCAAGGAGATGGCCAGTTGATGTCCATTCTGAACAACCGTGGATTCCAGACCGGCCCTGTATTCAAGCAGCAGATTTTTCAGGCGGGAAAAGTCGGCAAAGGCATGGTCAAAAATCAGTTCCTGAATAATATCGAACATGGCCTGTTGGTTACGCACCAGGCATTTACCGCCAAACGATACAAAGGGTATGCTTTTGCCCTCTTCAGTGAAGCGGGTTCTGGAACCTGCCGCCAGCCCGATACCGCCTGTGTACCGGGCGATCCGGCGTGCTATTTCCAGATAATCCCGGCGGGCAGTTCCGATTTTGGGCAGGGCATGGCAGAAAAATGGTACCAGCCCGAGAAGATCCGCGGAAACAGCTCCTGCCCCCGCGGCCCCGGCCAGATAAAAAATACCAGCCGTGGGCTGGTTGTAACAGATGGCCGGCGCCATATCGTATGCCCGGGAGGGTTGGACACTTTGAATTAGAGGCGGAATATCGGAAAGATCCAGGGTAGGAAGTATTGTCAGGTCTTCGTGACGTTCCTGAAGGCGTTTGAGGATGTCGGTCCGGGACTTGATTTTTGTAATTTGTTCCGTGGTCAGGCAAGACTGAATTTTTTGCAGTTGCTTGGCTGTCTGTTTTGCTTCCCGGTCGGCCATCTCCTGATCCGGAATCAGGTGCAAAAGCACCCGGTGCGGGTTATCTATAAAATATTTTTTAATCAGGTTTTCAAAAAAAAGGCCGGCCTTGAGCTGTTCGCGTATTTGCGATAGGTCGGCATCAAAATCAAAACTTCTTACAGGATCGCCCCCGTGAAACCAACTGCCTGAAAAGAAAAGCAGCAGCTTGAGCCCGTAAGGATAGGGCGTATTGGTAACTTCCCGGCGATGGAATTCAAGCTGATGAATGGCTGACTCGATCATCTCCTTATCGATCCCGCTGTTCACCAGTTCCTTTAAAACATCCAGGATAATCGATTCGATCTTTGCTGAATCAGCCTTGTCGACATCCTTGAGCCCGCATACAAACATGGTGTCCCGGTTATCTCCGTCAAACCCGGCGCTGTCGCATAAAGAACTGCCCAGACCCGAATCGATAAGGGCCTTGCGCAAAGGGGAAGCGGCATTGCCGAGCAGGATCTGTTCCAGCAGGGTGAGGCACAGCACCCCGAATGTGTCTTTTATATCACAGGTCAGCCATGCCAGGCAGACCTGTGATTTTTTCGCAGTCGTTTCAGAGGGATCAAGGGGGTATGAATAATTCATTGTTCTGGGACGGCGCCAGCGGGGCTGGGACGGTACATCCGTTCCCGGATCAATGGGTGTAAAATGTTTGAGCACCCTGTCCTGAATAAAATCAAGGTGATCGTGAAGCGGAAGGTTGCCATATGTATAAAAAAATGCATTGCTGGGGTGATAATGAACCCGATGGAATTCAAGGAGTTGTGCGTGGGTCAGTTGCGGAATCACGGCCGGGTCACCGCCTGAATTATTGCTGTAGGTGGTTTCCGGGTACAGGGCATTTAATATAGAGCGCCCCATGACCTGGCTGGGAGAGGACATGGCCCCCTTCATCTCATTGTATACCACCCCTTTGTATGTCAGGGAGCCTGGATACTGCCCGGGGTCATGATTTTCCTCAAACTCCAGGCGGTGGCCTTCTTGACTGAAACTTAGTTCATCCAGCTTGGGGAAAAAGGCTGCGTCCAGATAGACATCCATCAGATTGTAATAATCTTTCGGGTTCTGAGTGGCAAACGGATACATGGTCCAGTCCGAGGCGGTAAAGGCGTTCATGAAAGTACTCAGGCTTCGTTTGAGCATGGAAAAAAACGGGTCCCGAACCGGATATTTTCTGGAACCGCACAGGGCCGTGTGCTCCAGAATATGGGCCACGCCGCTTGAATCGGAAGGCACTGTTTTAAAGGCCACGCTGAAACTGTTTTCCGCATCAGCGGTACTGATATGCACATGTCGGGCACCGGTTGCCTGATGTTCCAGCTCATAATAGATCGAATTGATCTCTTTCAGGTCTGCAATCCGTTTGATTTGATAGCCGGATATCTTATCTCCCGTCTTCAGGCCGGGATTGTTTTTATCTGATTTTGTGTTCATAATATCATCCTGTTTTGATTTATGGAAATTCGAACCCGGAGAGCATAGTCACGGACGCCGGGTGTTATGGGGTACAATACAAAAAAGTTGCATCTCCCGCCGAACATATGATAGATACAAAAAATATGACATCACCCCGTACCCTTCTAAATGCCCGGAACCTGCGGGCAAAAAAACATCTTGGACAAAATTTTTTAAGCGATCCGTCTACGGCCATGATGATTCTGGAACGTACCGGCATCATGCCCGATGATATTGTACTGGAAATCGGCGCCGGCTTAGGTGCCCTTACGATTCCGACCGCGGGTATGGCCCGCAAGATTTACGCTGTTGACAAGGACCCGCAGGTTCTGGAACTTTTAAAAAAGGAACTTTCCTTAAAGGAGCTTTCCAATGTTGACCTGATCAAGGGCGATATCCTGCGGATCGATATCAATGCACTGGCCCGCAGGCATAATGCCCGCCTTCTGGTACTGGGCAACCTGCCGTATAATATCTCTTCCCAGATAATTATCCGGCTGATCAGCTCGCGAAACGCGGTAAGCAGGGCTGTCATTATGCTGCAAAAGGAGCTGGCCCAGCGCCTGACGGCTAAACCCGGATGCAAGGATTATGGACGCATTACAGCCATGCTGCAATATTGCGCCGGCATTCGCAAAATTGCAGCCGTACCGGCAAATCTTTTTTTCCCTAAACCCACTGTCGATTCCCAAGTACTTGAAATCACGTTCAAGCCCGTGCCCGATCATTCGGCCGCGGATGAAGCCCTTCTTTTTGCAGTAATTAAGGCTGCATTTTCCAAGCGCCGCAAAACGCTGAAAAACGCACTGGCCGGCAGTGAACTGTCTCTTGATGCTCAAAGTGCCGGAAAACTCCTTGAAAAGGCCGGTATAGATCCCATACGAAGGGCCGAGACGCTTGAAATAGCCGAATTTGTCGAATTAAGCAAAAACTTTGAACCCTGACCCTATTTTACATCGTATCCGCTACGGCCACGGTCCGGTCCCCCAGCATATTGACATAGCTTCCCATTTCATTGTCGTACCAGCCATAGATGACAGCCTGGGTTACAGGGACATGTATAGTTGAATCTTTCAGCGGGCCGCCTATAATTTTTTCGATTCCCGGAACATTATTAAGATCGACACTCAGTTCGGCCGTACGGGTATGAGTTTCGTGACCTTCGATAATGGCAGCGGCCCTGGGCATCCCGACAATGTCTCCGGATACATTCTGTTTTTTTGAAAAATGCAGATAACCATTCACATCACCTGCCGCGGCATGACGGTATATGTTGTTAATCAGTTCCCGGCGGATTGATTGCCCCGTCAACTCTTCCTGAAGGTTCAACACAAGGATTATCAGTGATCCTGTGGTACTTGGGATTCTTACGGATTCGGCAATAAAACCGATATGCTCCATCTCGGGTATCACCAGCTGCAATGCCCTGGCGGCCCCGGTGGAAGTGAGGATAATATTATTCATGACACTGCGGTTTTTGCGCAGATCCCCGGCCCCTGTTTTCGGCAGGCGATCCAGCACCTGCTGGGAACCTGTCGCAGCATGCACGGTGGCCATGGAAGCCGACAGGATTTTATGTGCTCCCAGGGCGTTCAGCAGCGGCTTCATCATATGGGCCAGGCAGGTGGTAGTACACGAGGCATTGGAAATCAGTGTATGGCGCCGGGGGTCATAGTCATCCCCGTTCACCCCCATGACGGTGGTCACGGCATCTTTGGGCATGGGCCGGCCCTGGTCCTTGAGCTTAAAAGGCGCCGATACAATGACCTTGTCGGCACCTGCCGCTATATGGCCGCGCAAAGAACCCCCGGGATGCTCCGGCGGCAAAAGCGGATTCAGAAACTGACCGGTGGTATCCACCACTAGACGCACATCGTGGCCGCCCCAGTTCAGTTCGGCAGGGTTGCGGTTTGATCGTAAAAATCTGACAGGCATGCCGTCAATGGTCATGGCGCCGTTTTTTTCATCCAGGTCCTTTATGACCGGCGTTGCATTGCAGCCGTGCAGATATCCGCTCAACGCGCCGTAGTTTGAATCCCGTTCCACATAATGGGCGATATCACCTATGGATTTACCTGCATCGCGGCCTATATTGACGACCAGCTCACTGAAATATCCGCGGCTCACATGGTGCCACACCGTCAGTTTGCCGATTCTGCCGAGCCCGTTAATCCCCAGTTTTAATCCTGTTTCAGCTCTCATATCATGCCCCCCCTTATTTCTTCATTCCGCAAAGCATAAACGGTATTTTGACAAATTACGTTTCGCGGACCTTTAAAAATCCTTTAAAGACAGTTCCCTCCAATCCGTCAATGCTGATAAATTCTCCCGATTTCAAATACGCATCATCAAAAGTGCAATATTTCTTTTTTTCATTGCAGATAAGATTGCCGCACCCTACAACACATGTTTTCCCCAGACGATGGGCCACCACCGCGGCATGGGAAGTCAGTCCGCCGCGTGCCGTCAAAAGGCCGTCGGCGGCATTGATTTCACGGATATCATCGGGAACCGTATCACTCCTGAGCAGAATCAGCAAAGTGTTCGGTTCCTGTTCCCGCCATTGATAGATTTCATCAAGGTTAAAAACCACCCGACCGCTCATGGCGCCGCCGCTGACACCGATACCGTGGCCGATGATATTATTATCACCCGGTTTTTCAGAGTCAAATGTCAATACTTTTTTACGTTCACGCATGGCCATATCTCGGGTCTGCAGCAAAAACAAGTCTTTTCGGAGAGCCCCCTCAAAGGTAAATTCCATCTCCTGGGGGCTCCATCCACGCAGGTTAATCAACTCGTGAGCCCATTCTTTCAGGGCCGTATATACTTCAGGGAAATGACTTTCCAGTGTTGTATCGGTATCCCGCATCTCAATATCCTGCTGGGCAATGGAAATCGGCAGGGTTCTTACCAGTCCGGAAACAACGTCTTCACCCTGATTGCCTATTGTGAAATCTCCCCAGAGCCTGAGGCTGTCACCGGGCCAGTGCGGATTATGGGTAAAGATAACACCGCTGCCGGACTGTCGCGACAAGTTCCCGTATACCATGGCCTGAACCGTAGCTGCTGTTCCCCAGTCATCTGATATACCCATGATTCTGCGATAAGTTACCGCCTTGGATGACTTCCAGGAATCAAACACCACTTTGATGGTGATCAAAAGCTGCTCCAGGGGATCTTCGACGATTTCGATCCCGTAATCTTTGATAAGTCCCTTGTAGGTCAGCGCCACCTTGCGCATCTGCGGGCCGGTAAAATGTCTTTTCAAAGGGATACCGACCCGGCGTTTCAGTTCGCTGATAATAGCATCAAAATCATCTCGTTCCAGGCCGAAAGCCATACCGTAGCACTGTAGAAAACGACGGTAATTGTCCCATGCAAACCATCCGTTCCCGGTCCGGGCCTCAATCCCGGCGGCAATATTTTCGTTCATGCCCACATTGAGCAATGTATCCATCATACCGGGTTGGGAGATGGATGATCCGCTGCGAACTGAAAAAAGCAGGGGATTTTTCGGATCCCCAAAGATTTTACCGGTAATTTTTTCCAGGATGGCGATGTTTTGGATGACCTGTGTTCTGAAATTACGGATAGCTTCAGGATAACTCTCTATCATATCGCGACAGCGGAAAACCTCGGTGGTAATAATAAAGCCTGGCGGCACGGGCAGACCGAAATTTTTCATGCGCATCATGTTAAGCCCTTTGTTACCAAGGAATATAATTCCGGTCACCTTACCGTTGGGCTTTTCCAGATTAGTAATCGCCATTTGGGGATCATAGTTCAGCAGCAACCTGAGCCTGTCCTCGGGCAGCTTATGCGACTGGTAAAACAATGTGTTTAAGATACGGGTCAAAAAGGCATCGAGTTGCTGGAGCCCCAGCGAAAGCGCAATCCGGTCCCGGAAAAAAATTTCGGACACTCGATGATGCAGTTTTTCATGATCATCCAGGTCCTGACCGGAGGTATACTTTTCAAGCAGGCGATCCACCGGTAAACCGGACAAAATGCGATCCAGGTTGCCTTCGTGGATATTATTGAAATTGTCGTTGATAATATTTCTTACCGCCTGGACAAACCCTTTGAAAATATCGACATACTGGGTAAATGAAAAACCCCGCACCTCCAGTGAATGTGCCAGGAGATCCAGTTGGCGTTCATTCTCAACCGATCGCATGCCGTCGATCTTGAGGGCCTTGTTAAACAAGATCAGCAGGTCAAAGATTTCGTAAAAAGTGGTGCGTGTGATTAATCGCAAATCGACCTTGGTAATTAGTTCTTCAAATAAAACATTCACCAGGGATTCAATCCGGAACGTGAGTCCCAGTGCATCAAACTTCATCTCATGATAACTTCCGTACATGGACGGGATATCAATGGTAATATGCCGTTTTTTATAAATATCTTCTTTTATTTCATATATATGCGAAGAGAGTATCAATTTTTTTAGATTTTCAAGATACTCCAGCAGCCGGAACAGTTTTTTCTGCAAATCAGTTTCCTGCAGCGCTTTTTGAAGATTTTTTAAATTCGGAAATCCGGATGCGGCCAGTCTTGCCATATACCGGTCCATCTCGATAAAGTTAAGATTATATTTCTGATGCAGAAGCTTATACACTTCGATGCTCAGTTGGACTCGTTCTTGATCTTCAGGGCTTACATCCGCTACCTGGCCAATTAAAAGATTCAATTTTTTATCCGGCAGTGTCAGCAGGTCATTCGGCAGAGCAACTTCATGGTTTTCGAGATACTGCATGATGCGATAAGCATCATCGATGTAGGGGCCCTTGGTCTGTATCCGACGATATATCCGCGGCGGAACATACGGCTCTAGTCTGGTTTTGTCCCTGGTTCTCCAGAAATCAATGATCGCCTCAATCAGGCCGATGATCCGGTTACTGCTTTCCACGTGGCTTTGCTTGCGCAAAAAGTGAATCAGCTCATCCTTTCGGCGGTAAATTTCATCGATCCGGCTGGATATATCTCTTAAATGCCCTTCGGCACCGATATCATTGAAATAAACAGGAAAAATTCGTGCAAGCTGCTTGACCAGGTTATACACGGGTCCGATATTGCTGTTTAACAACCTGGTGATGTCCCGGGGGAACAGGTCCGTATCCCGAATGAATATGCCGCATAGAGCCAGGTGAATGATAAGGCTGGAAAGCAGACGGGTCGACCATTGAGGATGTTGTTCGATCAATTCGAGGCTCATCCGGATATTGAGGATATGGGCAGAGTTGGCCCTGATCTGCCAGTCATTTCCAATGCCGTTGATCATGGGTGCCTGAAATCCCATATCGATCACATGATCGATAAAAAAGTTAACCAGATCGATCTCATCGGTTTTATATACCCCTTTGCCCATATTCAGAACACAGTCCAGAGCCGTTGCCGGAAAATTTATGGCCCGGTCCCTTAAAATGGAAAAGGTTTTTTTGATCAACTTGCGGATATTCCAGTGTTTTTCATGCCCTATCAGCCATGTGAGGGTCCGATTGATATCTCTTAAAGCCTCTTCATGGATCATGGACAACCCCTTGATGCTCATGATATGAAACAAAAAGATAACTTTCCAGCCGTTGCCCCATGTACCGTCCCGGCCGGCATCAAGCAGGCGTTGAGGGAGCCGGCGATAAATTTCAACAAACCGGTTGTAGGCGGGAAGTTCAAGCATCCGCTCAAGGTCATCCCGTGAGGCAGGATCACCGGACAGTGTCATATTATTCAGCCGTGATTTCCATTTTTTTATCTGCCGGTGCGATATATCATCAAACAGGCCCCGCCAGTATTGATGATGCCGGGGTTCTTCCAGTTCGGAGGCAAACCAGACACCCGGATCAACTTCCCGAAGCCAGTATTCATAAACGGTATGGTAATACCTTTTCAGCAGTACCCTGGCCGGGCCCAGATCGATGATTTGGTCCGGTAGTTTGTTTATCAGAAGATCGATCAGCCTGGTGATCTGATAATAGCTTTTTACAAACAGAAAAAAATATTGATCCGGGTATTTTCCTATTTTGTCGAAGGCATTATTGATGACCGGCAGAAATCGCTGAAATTCAGAAGTCGAATCAGTGAGAATTTTTTTAAGAAACAGCAGCAGGTTGTCTGTTGCGTCAATTCTGACCTCGGCATCCTTTGTTAATTCAATAGCATTCGAAAAAATTTCTATAAAAAGATCGGCGGCGTCAGGTCCTTGTGGATGGCTTTTCAGGAGATGAAAATAGTTTAAGGAATAGGCTCTGGCTTCCTTGACGATAAACTGCCAGTTCTTGTAGGGATGGGAAAGTTCCTGCAAAAAGGTATTGACTCCCTCCATGATTCCGTAATACTGGGACAGCACATCCCGCAGAAGAAAATATTTTTCATCAATGGTAACATCGACATGATAGTCGGCGATATTAACTTCCAGTGCTTTTGATTTAATATTCAATTTTTCCTCTCTGGAAATGTAACGGTAAAATATATATCAGGTCCTGTGTCCCGCACCGGACGGCCGCGGATTGAGCGATTTCACAAAGCGGTCGCGGGCAATCAGAGTTCAAAGCTCTGTAAACTATGAATGCCGAGATCCTGAAAACATTTTACCAAAGCTCATTTGCATTTTCAAGGGTATTAAGGTAAAGACAATTTCGTGACGCACTATCGGATCAGATTTTGTATCCCCGGAAGAAATTTGAACACTTACAATATTTTTTAATTATGACAAGAAAAATTGCGTTTGAAGTACTTATCATCGCTTTTGCTGCTGTTTTGATAGCTTTTACGGTAAATCGGCTGCGTCCTGACGGGTTGCCGCTGTTTTCCGAAAAAAATATCAACAGCCATTCTGAACGGATTTCCCTCGAAGAGATATCTATTACCGAGGCAATTAAACGTTTTCATACAGGCGATACCCTGTTCGTCGATGCCAGACCGGCATCTGATTTTAACTCCGGCCACATAAATGGAGCGATAAACCTGACGGATACGTATATGGATGAATGGATAGACGATTTTCTTGCAAACACTTCTCCCGATACCCTGATCATTGTCTACTGCGATGGCCTGCGCTGCTCTCTGGGGCGGGACCTGGCCGAACAATTCCGGCTGCTTGGTTATACAAAGGCATATTATCTGAAGGACGGTTGGAGCCAATGGAAAAAGCATGGCATGCCGACCAATTCGATTGATCAGGAGGCAAGTCAAAAGTGATGCCTTCATAAACAGTTAAATTGAGACGGCCTCGTAAAAAGTGGCTATTGAATATAGAAAAAAAATTGTGGGCTGGTAAGCTATTTTTTAAGCGTGTCTTTAAAATTGCATCATTGTTTCTATGCGCCTGTCTTTTTCATTCCAGAGTGTATTCAACCAGTTATGATAGCGTTCGCGAAATTCCCGGTCTTCAAAATAGTCCCCCAGAATTTCCCCGGTCAGCGGCAGAGACTTTACCCTTACCTTAATATGGCTGATTTTGCCGCATAAAAGCGTCCAGAAACTTTTGGGCCCGGTCGGGTAGACGATGGTGATGTCCAGAACATGATTCAGATGCTCGCCCATGGCGGCCAGTACAAAGGCAACACCGCCGGCTTTTGGTTTTAGAAGGTGATTGTAGGGAGATTCCTGTCTGCGGTGCTTGCCCGTCGTAAACCGTGTGCCTTCAACAAAATTCATGATGGATACCGGAACGGTTTTAAATTTTTTACAGGCCCGGCGGGTTATTTCAATATCCTTGCCCTTCAACTCGGGCCTTTTTTTGGTAATTTCACGCGAATATCGCTTCATGAACGGAAAATCCAGTGCCCACCAGGCAAGCCCCAGCACCGGAACCCAGATAAGTTCCTTTTTCAGGAAAAATTTCAGCATGGGAATTTTTTTATGAAAAATTTTTTGCAAAACCAGAATATCGACCCATGACTGGTGATTGGCCAGAACCAGGTACCACTCGTCGCGCTTGAGAGTATCCAGACCTGTGACATCCCAGTCGATATTGCTGGTAATTTTCAGGTTCAGATTGTTGCAGAAAATCCAGTTACTCACGATGCCGTTTAAAATTTTTTCACAGAATTTACGCCAGGCCCTTATCGGAAGGATAAACTTTGCAAAAGCCACCGGGAACAGGATGGTGCACCAGAAAAAAGTGTTGAGGACATATAGCAAAAAAGAAATGACCGCCCGTACCGGACCGGGGAGAAACGCTATCATCGGCTTGGCTCCAATATTTTATGAATCAGGTTTTTCGCTGTTCCAAGCGGGCCTTATTCGATTGCTATTTCTTATTTTAATAAAAAGACAAAGCGTAATTTTTTGAAAGATATTTAACTTAAAAAAAGATGTGGTTGGTGTCAATGCAATACGGGACCCGTGACAAAACTTTGACAAAAAAGAGATGGCCGGCTACAGCTTGAAGATGTGCGTTGTTTCAGGAAAATCGCTGGAGCAGGGTGCCGGTGCGGACCCGGAGTGCCGTGAAAAATTCAGGCAAAGCCGGTTGTATGCGTTAAAATGCCGCCTTGCCGGGGTCAACTTCCTGTTTTCGTAATTTTTTACGGCCGGATCTCTCCAGAGCCAGCAGCCTGTTAAGGTTGCGTGTGAAAAAAATGGTGATATGGTATTCGGGCGTACCGTATCGGTCCGTACCAATGGTGACGATCAGTTGATCGCCGGCCTTTGTCCAGGATAAAAATTCAACTCCTGCCTGGGGCCATTTGGTGACCACCGGAGCACCGTATTTTTCATGGAAGGTGTCCATAAAACCGGTTTCGCCTTTAACCGGCTTAATTCTAAAATAAAGAGGCAGTCCGGATTGAGCGGAAAAGACAAGTTCGATATAATTAAAAGGTGTGCCCTGTCGGGCTGCATATCGATACATATACCTTCTGATGTCATGTTCGACCCGTTCACCCACCGGTGAATTAAGTTGCCGGTTGAGTGTATGCAGGGCGCTGAAGTTGTTTTCCAGGGCACCGGACGGTTGAATTGAAAGATCGATTATGCCCCTTTTTTCAAAGGAGTGTGAGCCTAACCGATCATCGAGATCCTGAACAACTTCCTTGGAAAGACGAGTGTTGACACCCAGGTCGAAAAAAGTGAAGCTTTCGGCCGCTTTTTCCAAAGGGGGCGGATCCTGGGGGACTGAATCACCACAGCCGATGGCCGTCAAAAACGCTGCCATGAGAACGGTCCTGATCAGGACAGAGGCAAGACAATGGAATTTGTTTTTTATCGGAGGCATCGTTTCTCCTATTTTGCCGTGGAATCTTTAAGTTTTTTGGCGGCGCTTCCGTTTTTCCGCCATACGCGGCATGTATCAATTAAATATTTTTGCATCAAATCATCTGGTAAATTTTATGGTTTGCGGAGGATATCTTTTACCGGAGACAATACTGCGGTATCCTTTCAACCGTTTTTCTATAAATTCACCTTCGACGGTAATACTGTCCCGGGTACATGCGTAAGTACCTATCATTACATTGCGAGTATGGACTTTGTCCTTATCGGTTCTGGCTGGAAATCCCGTCATAAAAATCCTTTAAATAATAAACATCAAATTTAATGAATGATAATTAAGAAACAATCATATCAGTGTTTAAGAAGTTTGCTTAAATTCGGAATTAATTACCTGAAACAATTCCCGTCCGATGGCAAGTCCCAGATCGATAAAGGCGGGACCGTATTTTTTTCCGGTTGCCGAACGGAATGTATGCCTGATGGCGGCTATATTATCCATACCTCGGGGATAGTGCCGAATAAATTTATCCAGGGGAGGGTTCAGGTAACCGACCATGCTCCATACCGTATCTGTAAAATTATCCGGTCCCCATCGGAATTTATCGGCATCGTACAGGCAATCGGAGATCATAGCGCCTGCTGAAGAAGCCGCCTTTTCAGTGGGTTTGAATGCTTCATGATTGCGAATCGCCAGGCAGACATCTTCTATCTCGGCAGCGGTGAGGGGATAGCGCTTTAAAAGATCCGCGGCGCAGACAGCACCCGCCACCGCATGATTTTTATGCTTTCGCTTTATATCATGGAGCAACCCGGCACAAAGTGCAATAATGACTCTGCGATGGGTATCTTTATCGGGATAATTTAAAGCACGGCTTTCAATCAATACCAGGGCTCCGGCATCCTCGGCAACTTTAATTGAATGTTTCAACCCGTGACCGAAATCATCTTCGATGTTATCGGATACCCATTTCCTTAACTCACCCACAAACGGAGTATTTTCCATAATTTCAAGGGATAAACTAATGGCCCAGGAAAACTGTCGATAAAACACAGGCTCTGGAAGGCGGGCTGCAATCTGGCGTGCATGGGTGCGCAGGCGGATATAAACAGGCAGCATAAATTCAGCCGATTCGATTGCCTGCAATATCAAAGGGGTGGTTGCACACTTTCCAGATACCATCCTCTTTCACCAAGTTTACAGTTTGCTCAAGTTGATAAATTTTTCCGATTCTGAAAAGCCTGGCGACAATTGTAAAGGCGGGGTGAATGCAACGTTTTGCGCTGGCGCTGACTTTGACCCTGGCGGTTGTATCATCCAAACTGATGGTGTCGGTTCGGATATTCGTCAACTGCATCCGCATATAGTTCCGATTGAATCCCAGCTCGGCGGCTTCTTGATCGACTGCATATAGATAATCGTTCAGCATGTCGGCATTATCGGATTGTTTCGCAGTGCAAAGCTGATTCAGTGTTGATTCATCCAGCGCATAACAGGCCTTTGTAAATGCCGCGGCCGCCCTGCCGGGTGTATCCCTTCCGTCTACAGCAATAAAAAGAAGTTGAAAAATAACTCCCGTAAGTATGACCGCAACCAGAAGAATAAGGTCTTTACGCCCCATTAATCATTCCTCCCTGTTAATTTTTAAATCATAGTTGAACATATGGGTATGGATTGTATCCGCAAAACACGGCTTTTGATAGCATGGAACTTTTTTGAAAACAAGGATTATCGACAAAGCCTAACCCGGCAAAGCCAAATTGAAAAGTGAGAAGTGAAAACTTATGGTATCGCTTCTGCCCGCTCTCGCTCAGGCGAGGCATGGAATTCAGAGCACTCTCCATTTCATATAGAATTGATGGATCGTCAATGGTGGCCGGAACCTTGTATTCCTTGTTGTCGGCTATTTTTTGAATTGTGCCGCGCAAAATTTTACCCGAACGGGTCTTGGGAAGCCGCTGGACAACCGTGGCGGTTTTAAATGAAGCCACCGGTCCGATGCGATCCCTGACCATCTGAATCACTTCCTTGATGATTTCGCCGTGATCACGGGTAACACCTGCGTTGAGCACGATAAATCCGATGGGCACCTGGCCTTTCAACTTGTCTTCCACTCCCAGTACAGCGCATTCGGCCACATCAACGTGGTCGGCCAGTACTTCCTCCATGGCACCGGTGGAAAGGCGATGCCCAGCCACATTGATTATATCATCGGTGCGGGTCATGACAAAAACATAACCATCTTCATCTATAAACCCGGCATCGGCGGTTTTATAATAGCCGGGAAATTCTTCCAGATAAGATTTGATATAGCCTTCGTCATTGTGCCAGAGAGTCGGCAGGGTTCCCGGAGGCAGGGGCAGCTTGACCACCAAAGCACCGATTTCGCCCGGGGCGGCAACCTTGTTATCAGTGTCAAGCACCTGGACATTCCAGCCCGGCACCGCCTTGGTCGGTGACCCCTGCTTCACTTCAAAATGATGCAGGCCAAGACAGTTTGCGCAGATAGCCCATCCGGTCTCCGTCTGCCACCAGTGGTCGATGACCGGCACACCAAGATTGGATTCCGCCCAGTGAAGGGTATCCGGATCAAGCCGTTCACCGGCCAGAAAAAGGGCTTTGAAATTGGACAGATCGTATTTTTTCATCAGCCCGGCGGCAGGGTCCTCCCGCTTGATGGCTCTGAATGCGGTGGGGGCCGTAAAAAGTGTTTTCACCTTGTGCTCGGAGATCACACGCCAGAAAACACCGGCATCCGGTGTACCCACGGGCTTGCCCTCAAAAAGAATGGTTGTGCATCCTTTGAGAAGCGGACCGTATATAATATAGGAATGCCCGACAACCCACCCCACATCCGAAGCAGCCCAATACACATCTCCGGCATCCACATTGTAAACAGCCTTCATGGTCCATTTCAGGGCAACCATGTGCCCCCCATTGTCCCTGACAACTCCCTTGGGCACACCTGTAGTACCCGAAGTGTAGAGAATGTAAAGCGGGTCGGTGGCTGCGACCGGTACGCAGTCATGGGGCCTTGCATCAGCCATCACGGCACTCCAGTCAAAGTCACGGCCTTTGATCATGGGAGCGGTCTCCTTGGAACGCTGAAATATGATGCAGCTTTCAGGTTTTGACTGAGCCATTTCAATGGCTCCGTCCAGCAGGGGTTTGTAGGAAATCACCCGCTGGCCTTCAATACCGCAGGATGCGGAAACAACAATCCTGGGTTTGGCATCATCGATTCGGGTGGCCAGTTCTTTAGCGGCAAAACCGCCGAACACTACTGAATGGACGGCTCCCAGACGGGCACAGGCGAGCATGGCAATCGCGGCTTCGGGAATCATTGGCATATAGATCAGAACGCGATCTCCCTTTTCAAGTCCTATCGCTGCCATGGCACCGGCAAATCCGGCAACCTGGTCCCTTAGCTCTTTGTAACTGTATTTTTTTATCGTGCCGGTGACCGGGCTGTCGTAGATCAAAGCGGTTTGATCTCCCCGACCGTTTTCTATATGATAATCAAGCGCATTGTAGCAGGTATTGACCTGCCCTCCGGTAAACCAGCGATAGAACGGTTTATTGGAATCATCAAGGACCTTGTCCCATTTTTTGTACCAGTGACAGTCTTCAGCTGGGGCCGTCCAGAATTCCTCGGGTGTTTTGATTGAACTTTCAAAAGCTTCATAATAGGGGTTGCTCATGCATTATCCTCCTTGTTTATGTTCAGTTTGATAAAAAAGTGCAATCGGACATTTTTGATATCAGGCAGTGGATTTTAAATCTTGAATTGGCAGATTAAAATAAAAGATTTTCATAATTCAACAATCAATTCATATCATGTAAAAAGTTTAAATGAAATACATAGAATGAGTTATTATTTCACTAAGGTTTGCGAAAAAACTGCTTGAAAAGCACTGAAAGACACATTAAATACAGCATGCAGCATTATGTTAAATAATTTACAAAAAAGCCAAGTATGAAATTTCGACCCTGCATCGATCTTCATCAGGGCGTTGTCAAGCAGATTGTGGGCTCGACCCTTTCGGATGAAGATGAAAAATCGGTAACAACCAACTTTACGGCTGAAAAGCCTGCCCAGTGGTTCGCACAACTGTATCGCCGGGACTCGCTGAAAGGCGGGCATGTCATCATGCTGGGACCTGGCAATACAAAAGCGGCCAGGGCCGCCTTGAATGAATGGCCCGGAGGCATGCAGATCGGCGGCGGCATAACCCTTGATAATGCCGAAGGCTGGCTGGATCAAGGCGCCGCGGCCGTTATTGTCACTTCATGGGTATTTCATGACGGGACTGTGGATGAAAAGCGGCTGAAAAGGCTCGTAGGGCGCATCGGAAAAAAGCGTCTGGTGCTGGATTTGAGCTGCCGCCGGCAGGATGATTGTTATCGGATCGTAACAAATCGCTGGCAAACCTTCACCGATGAAATAATAACACCGGACCTGCTGGGGCATCTGGCTGGTTTTTGCGATGAATTCCTGATTCATGCCGTGGATATGGAAGGCAAATGTCAGGGCATTGAAAAGCCCCTTGTAAAACTGCTTGGGGGATGGGCACAAATTCCCGTCACCTATGCCGGTGGAATCCATTCCATGCAAGATATCCGGACTATTGAAGAACTTGGCCGGGGCGCCGTTGATTTTACCGTTGGCAGCGCCCTGGATATATTCGGCGGGAATCAGTTTACCTACGCTGAACTGGCGGACCGGTTTGCAGATTATTAGAGAAACAGTTTAAAAAAAAGTACCTACCACCCTCCCCCAAGTTATTCACCACTTCAGCGAGGCAACAGACAGCAGATCATGTGGTGCATCAGTGCTCAATAATTCCACATACGGCGCTGACAGCCGCATCCAGGCTGGATGTTTTTGTGTTTATAATAAGATCGTAATTAAGCGGATCTGAAATATCAGCATTAAAATATTTGCGGATAAATGCCCTGCGCTGCGATTCTGTTTTGATTACATGACGCCGGGCTTCTTCCATATCGACGTTGAATTCCCTGGCAACATTACTGATTCTATCCTCCTCGGGAGCGATGACGCGTACCCGGAATCTTTTTTCGGGCGGCAGAATAAAATTTGCCCCCCTGCCGACGATAACCGCCTTCCCATGCTTTCCGATGGTTCCTATAACTTTCATGAGATGCCGCAGGTATTCATCGGGCCAGATATGCCGCTTATGGATAAGTGAAGATATCCAGTCTTCCAGAACCGAAAGCCTTTTTTCATCCAGGGTTTCAAGTATTCTGGTCTCGGCTTGAGCACTTCTGGCCATTTCATGAATCACCTCCTGATGAAACAGATCAAGTTCAAGTTTTTCAGCAATTCCGGCTGCTACCAACCGGCCTCCGCTGCCGGGTTCCCTCGAGACGGTTATCACCGGAAGCTCTGGCTGTTCCATTTTTTCATTGTGCATGATCTGCCACTTTCGCACCTGCTCTTCGATAATTTGATGAATGGAACGGTGTTTTGTTTTCATATTACCTCCTTTCATTGTTTGCCGCAGCAACCTGGCCGTAGAAGGTGGAAAACAGGATTTGTGCTCAGTCGATGATGAATATCGCGGATTGGATTGTTGGGTGAATTGTTTCTTTTACAGAAAAAATGCGTGATTCAGACGCTTTGCGGCGACCAGGGCAAATGTATTTAACTTTGCAATTCATTAAAAGCACATCCACACCTTTTTATAAACCAAGAAGTAAGGTGCCCAGGGCTGCAAATATTATCGTGAAAACCATCATCAGACATTCTATAATTTTTTCGAATATTTGATTTGTCATGATATCTCTATACTCCGCAACTACTGTTAAAATATTCAGTCGCCTCTTCAACAGAATTGAAAAGCAGCCACTCCCTGGCAATTACTATTCTGCCGCATTTGCGAATTCTTTCGATGGCCGTGTTTCCGTGGTACTCAAATTTTTCCTGATAGTTTTGATGAAATTCAATTTTTTTCATTGTTGGAATCCCCCTTTAAATAGAGTTTTTTCATTTGAAATCTTCAAACAAGCATGCGGCCTTGCAATAACTTTTAACACACTGGTTTGACAGATACGGTCAAACGGAAATAAAAATTATTACCGCTTCGATTTCCAGTCTTGACAGCAGGGCAATTTGCCTGCTATGAATAATTTTTACATTGATTTAATTTTTTGGTTCGCCATTAATCATGCTTAATTTTTTGTACTTGAATATTTATTTAGGTATATTTATCGATTGTGTATCAAGGTATGCAGCAGCCAAAAAAGAAAAAATCCAAAAGACTGTTTCTTGATGTAAGACACACCCGGGCTTGGTCTGAAGATCTTTCTTTTGTAATGCAACTGGGGCTTACAATGGCCGGGTGCATTTTTTTTTGTTTTTTTATAGGTAAAACCCTGGATAGCTTTCTGGGAACCAGGGGAATATTTTTAACAATTTTTATTTTTTTAGGGATCATCGGAGGCGCCAACGTTGTCTACCGCCAGATCATGGAAATGGTAACGCCGGAGCAAAACAAAATGGTCTTCGGCGCTCTGTTCAGTATTCTAAATTTTATTTTAATGGGTGAAACCCTCCCTGTGCGAATTAACAAAACCCGAAACATGACTTTGATTCTGGCTTTGGGGTCCATTTTTTTCAGATATGGTTTGATGGCGATTCCACTTATTCTGGCAATCAAACTGGATCAGTTCAACCTTTTTGCGACAATCGCCGGACTTTTCATGGTTCAGGCGGTTATACTCGGTGATCATTTAAAACACTTTCTTATTCCGGTTCGAAAAAAACAACCCCAAGGTGATTAACGTCAATTATGGAAGAATTAGGTAAAATCCATCAACTCATAGTTCCGTTTTTCGGGCATAATATGGTATTTAACCTGGAAGCCATTTTCATGACCTGGATTGTTATAGCCATCTTGATTGTCTTTGGCATGATCACAACCAGGGGGAAAAGCATGTTTCCCGGATCATTCCAGGTGATCGGTGAATTATTTGTAGCTCAGCTTTATGATTTAACTGAAGATGCTTTAAACCGCGAAATGGCCAAAATCTATGCGCCGCTGATATTTGCACTGTTTCTGTTTCTGGTTCTTAGCAACTGGATCGGTATGGTTCCTCACCTGGAGGAACCCACCAAAGATCTTAACACGCCTTTAAGCCTTGGCCTGATGGGCTTTGCCATTGCCCATTATGCCGGCATCAAAAGCAAGGGCTTCAAGGCGTATGCCAAAGAGTATTTTGAACCGATGTTTTTTATGATGCCGCTGAATTTAATTGGAGAACTGGCAAAGATAGTATCCATCTCCTTTCGCCTGTTCGGCAACATCATGGGCGGTTCGATTATCATTCTTGTGGTATCCCATCTGACATGGAGTATTTTGGTTCCTCCTTTTCTAAATGCTTTTTTCGGTTTGTTTGTGGGCGCAATTCAGGCTTTTGTTTTTACCATGCTTACAGTGGTATATATTTCGGTTCAGGTAAAATAACTTATGACAATAGATATTGAAACCTGGGTAAAGGTAGCTGCTTTTACAGGCAGCGGTTTGGCCATGGGGCTAGGTGCCATTGGTGCGGCAATTGGTGAAGGGTATACAGCCGCATATGCAAATTCCGCTATTTCACGCAGCCCCAATCTTTCCGGTGAAATTTTTAAATCAATGCTGGTGGGTCAGGCCATTGCCGAATCCGCCTCAATATTTGCGCTTGTCATTGCAATGCTTTTATTATTTTCAGATTTCAGCTCGCAAAGCTGCCTGATGATAATGGTCCCTATATCAGCGGGACTGGCCATGGGATTTGGTGCAATTGGATCGGGAGTCGGTTCAGGTTTTCCCGCCGGTGCTGCATGCATGGGAATAGCAAGGCAACCGGCCATGAGTGCAAAGCTGACTACCAATATGTTGATTGGCTCCGCAGTTTGCCAAACACCGGCAATATTTGCTCTGGTTACATCTTTTATTTTATTATTTACTAATTTTTCTTCATCTCCTGTATCGCCGACCTGGGCAGCTATACTTGGTGCCGGTTTGGCATCAGGCTTGGGAGCAATTGGATCCGGGCTTGGTGGGGGATTTGTTGCAGGGGCCAGTTGTGAAGGGATTGCACGGCAACCCAACTCTGCAACTACCGTTACCAATGTTATGCTCCTTGGGCAGGCAGTAACACAAACAACGGCAATATATGGCCTTCTGATCAGTTTTATCCTTATGTTTAAAACTTTTGCACCGACTGATTCCATCGCGGCGGCAGTGGCATTACTTGGAGCTGGACTCTCGATCGGGATTGGTGCAATTGGCCCAGGCATTGGCGAAGGATTGGCTGCACAAAGCGCAGTGGGAGCTATCGCGAAAAATCAGAAGGCAACCCCTGACATAACAAGGGTAATGCTTGTCGGTCAGGCGGTTTCCGAATCCACTGGAATCTACTCTTTAGTTATATCTTTAGTTTTGATTTTTGTTATTTAATTTTAAAATTTCTAACTCGTTAAGCAAGGAGAATAAAAAAATGGCAATTGAAGGTGCGGATATTATCAAGGCTGCGGCATTTTTAGGGGCGGGATTGTCCATGGGACTTGGCGCAATAGGACCCGGTGTCGGAGAGGGCATGGCAGCAGCAAAGGCGTGTGAAGCCATAGGCAAAAACCCTAGAGAAGCCGGCCTTCTTACACGAACAATGCTCGTAGGGCAGGCGGTATCCGAGTCCACCGGAATTTATTCGCTGGTAATTGCGCTATTGCTTTTGTTTGTAGTTTGATTATCGGAGTAACCCGCTTCGCTGCAGGTTCAGTAAAAACGACGGCAAATCAACCGGTTAATACGTTCCGCAATGGCGTACAGACGCCACGCGGCACGACGATTGAAAAGGGAAATTGATTTTTCCCGAAGAACAGGCCAACGTCCAACGTCCGAAAATGAAAAAAACAGGTTGAAAATCAATTTATGCAGATTATCAGCAATATTGCATTGATCAGTATTAACGAAACCCTATTTATTCAGTTGATCTCTTTTCTTATTTTTCTTTTCATTATCAACCGAATAATGTTTCGCCCGCTGAGACGAATCATTATCGAAAGAGAAAATCATATAGAGAAGATAAATCTGGATATCATTGATGCCGAAAAATTTATGGAGAAGGTAATAGAGCGGAGGATGGTTCTATGAACAATAAAAATTTAAAGGTATACAGCCCATATCTATTGCCTGCGGTTTTGTTCTCCGTGCTTATCTCCTGTGGTAATGCCTATGCGTCCGAGACAGCGGCCGCAGGCTGGCGGCCGACATATGATCTCGTCATGATGTGGATCAATTT
>NBLJ01000040.1 GCA_002084545.1 Desulfobacteraceae bacterium 4572_123
ATCATGGAAAAGGTCGATGCCAGGGAGGACGGAGACAACCAGATTTCCGACATGGAGATGATTCTCATCGACAAAAAAGGGAGACAGAGAATTCGGAAAATCCGTTCATTCAGCAAAGATAAAGGCGAAGATATATTGAGGCTCATGTTTTTTCAGCACCCGGCGGATGTAAAGAACACCTCATTTCTCACCTTTGACTACGACAACCCTGATAAAGACGACGACCAGTGGCTCTATCTGCCGGCCCTTAAAAAAACCAAACGCATTGCCTCCACCGATAAAAGCGGCAGCTTTATGGGTTCCGACCTGACCTATTCGGATATGACTTCCCGCAACCTTGAAGACTATGATTATACGTTTTATGAAAAAACAAAAGAAAAAGAGGTAAACGGCGTTAAGACATGGGTTATCTGGTCAATCCCACGCTCAAAAGACATTGTGGAAGAAACCGGATATGAAAAGTCGCTTCTTTTTGTGCGCCAGGATAACTTTTTTGTTATCCGGGCCCTTCACTGGGTTCGAGACGGCGGTTACAATAAATACATGGACATCAAAAAACTTGACCTGATCGACGGCATATGGATAGCAACCGAGATGCACGTTACCAAAAAAAAGGGTAAAAACACAGTCCACAAAACTATTCTGAAGCTAAACAACGTGAAATTCAACCAGGGCCTTGAATTTAATATGTTCACCGTCCGGAGAATGGAAAAAGGACTTTAGGTTTGAAATTTGGAATCAGATAATACTACTTTGATAAAAAAGCATTGGACTTCAAGACGCAGAACCCTGAATGTTGCTGCCGTGTTTTTTGTTTTCCTGCTGTTTTCCGCATTATTACCGCCCTTCCCTTCTTTTGCAGCAGAGGATGAGACACTTGATGATATTCTCAGCGATTTTGACGGCGATAATCCTGAAATACCCGGGAATACGATTGATGACGCTCTTGAAGGATTTGATGACGGATCTGAAGATGATATCCTGGAAGGGTTTGATGACGAAATTATCAGGGAGGACACAAAAAAACCCGAAGATACAAAACCACCGTCGATATTCACCCTGGACGGATATGCCAGGCTTGGCGCCTCTTATGCTTTTGCCCATGACAAGCCTGAAAAGGAAGAAACCGACTGGAGGGGATTGTCCCGGCTGTGCACGGAACTGAATTTTGAGCTCAACGCCCGGTTTTCAAAACTTTGGCAGGGACGTGTAACAGGAAAGGGAGCATACGATTTTTCCTACGCAATCAAAGGCCGGAATAAATTCACCGATGATGTACTGGATAATTACGAAAAAGAATTTGAACTCCACGAAACCTATATCCAGGGCAGGTTGACGGACAACCTGGATATAAAATTCGGCCGCCAGGTGGTGGTGTGGGGCAAATCAGACAACATTCGGGTTACGGACGTTCTGAATCCGCTGGACATGCGCGAGCCGGGCATTACAGATATTGAAGACCTGCGTCTGCCGCTGACAATGACCCGGCTGGACTATTATTTCGGTGACTGGAGCCTGACCGGCATTGCCGTTCATGAAATCCGTTTTAACAAAAATCCGGAATACGGCAGCGACTTTTATCCGGTCACCATACCGCCGCCGCATGAAGACAAACCCGATTCTGATTTAGGCAATACCGAATATGCGGCTTCCATCAATGGCATTTTCAGCGGATGGGACATTTCATTTTACTGGGCTGATTATTACAATGACACATCTCATATACAGCTTGTATCGCTTAAGCTGCCTCCAGTGATTAAAAGAAAACATGCACGCCTGCAGATGCTGGGCACTGCCCTTAACGTTGCAGCGGGCAACTGGCTCCTGAAAACAGAGGCAGCAAGGATAGATGGGCTAAAATTTTTCAACGCACCGGGTAAAACCTGGTCCCGGACCGATATTCTGGCCGGACTTGAATATTCCGGTTTTACGGATACCACACTCAGCATTGAGGCGGTAAACCGGCACATGAACGGCTTTGACAAGGTTTTGGAACTTGCCCCCGACTACGCACAGCAGGATGAATTCCAGTGGACGGCAAGAGCAAGCAGGAATTTCTTAAACGACACCCTGAACATAACGCTTCTGCTCTCCGCATTCGGCGGTATTGGCGAAGATGGTGCATTTCAGCGCTTTTCAGCCGAATATGATATAACCGATTCTATTCAAATCAGCACCGGAATCATACTGTACTCCTCCGGGGATCTTATCGCCTTTAAAAATATCGGAGACAATGACCGGCTGTTTTGTGAAATCAGGTACAGCTTTTAGATTCAATCATCCGCTTTACAATTCACGATTCTGATATACATTATACGATGCAATTCAAAAAAAGCGAATACGAAACATTTCGTGTATTTAGTGGTTCAAAAAATTAAAACTGTAAACCGGAAAATACCGGCAGCCGGTGATTTAAGATAAAATTTATGAACAAATATTACCAGAAAGAGATTGACAAGAGACGCACCTTCGGCATTATCAGCCATCCGGATGCGGGCAAGACCACCTTGACCGAAAAACTCCTCCTTTTCGGCGGAGCCATCCAGCAGGCCGGGGCCGTCAAGGCCAGAAAAGCCGCCAGGCATGCCACCAGCGACTGGATGGCCATTGAAAAACAGCGCGGTATTTCCGTTACCAGTTCCGTGATGAAGTTCAATTACAGAGATTTTGAGATCAACCTTTTGGATACACCCGGCCACCAGGACTTTTCCGAAGATACCTACCGCGTGCTGACGGCTGTGGACAGCGCTTTGATGGTAATTGACAGTGCCAAGGGCGTGGAGACCCAGACCCGAAAACTGATGGAAGTCTGCCGGATGCGCAACACCCCCATCATTACATTCATCAACAAACTGGACCGCGAGGGGAAATCACCCCTGGACATTTTAGGTGAAATCGAAGACAAACTGCAGATCGAATGCACACCGCTTTCATGGCCCATCGGCATGGGAAAAAGATTCAGGGGGGTTTATAATATTTTCCAGCGCAAGCTGAATCTTTTTCAACCCGGCCGGCAGGCACTTGCACAGCAACCGATCGTGATCAATGATCTGTCGGACCCGGCCCTTGATGAACTTCTGCATGAACAGGCGGATGAACTGAGAGAAGATATCGAACTTATCGAGGGGGCATCGGATCCCTTTGACAGGGAACAGTTTTTAAAAGGCAGTCAGACGCCCATCTTTTTCGGCAGTGCCATCAACAATTTCGGCGTGCGGGAAATGCTCAATGCCTTTGTGGAGCTGGCCCCCCACCCGGGACTCAGGGCCGCCGTTCCCCGTGATGTCTCACCCTATGAAAAACCGTTTTCCGGTTTTGCATTTAAAATACAGGCCAATATGGACCCGGCCCACCGGGACAGGATTGCCTTTGTCAGGATCTGTTCGGGAAAATTTAATAGAGGCATGAAGGTCATGCACCACCGCATAGGCAAGAATGTCACCTTTGCCAACGCCACCATCTTCATGGCCCAGGACCGGGAACATGTGGAAGAGGCCTTTCCCGGGGATATTATCGGCATCCATAACCACGGCACCATAAAAATAGGAGATACCTTTACGGAAAAAGAGATCTTGAAATTTTCCGGCATTCCCAATTTTGCCTCCGAGCATTTCAGGCGTGTTCGCCTGAAAAATCCGTTAAAGGCCAAGCATCTTCGGAAAGGGCTGATTCAACTCGCCGAAGAGGGAGCCATCCAGGTTTTCAGGCCGGTTCTGGGAAGCGACTGCATTTTAGGCGCAGTTGGCGTGCTCCAGTTTGAAGTTACCATGGCCCGGCTCAAGGCGGAATATGGCGTGGATGCCGCTTATGAACCGGTGGATGTCGGTGTGGCCCGGTGGATAGGGTGCGATAACCAGAAAAAGCTGTCTGAATTTGAAAAAGAAAACCGTGCCAACATGGCCATGGATGCTGAGGATTGCCTCTCCTTTCTGACCACCAATGAATGGCAGCTTGAGTACTGCATGAAACAATGGCCGAATGAATGGCAGCTTGAGTACTGCATGAAACAATGGCCGGAGATCAATTTTTTTAAGACCCGGGAAGCGATCTGACAATCCTGACAGTGAAAACAGCTACAACAAATCCGCCTTCTCAAGTATTTCCCTTATTTTCCTACGATCATTATCGGTTGAAGGAAGAAGCGGACGCCTGGGTTCTCCGCCAAAGTATCCCAGCAGATCCAGAGCGGCCTTGAGTCCCGCAACTCCATAGGTTGCAGTCACCGCCTTGTTCACCGGGAGCAATTTCAACTGCAGGCCCCTGGCGGCACGGTAATCACCGGTCTTTAAAAATTCCAGAATTTGCACGCATTCTTTCGGCGCAACATTGGCGCATGCCAGAACTCCTCCGACGCACCCTAAAGAAAGTGCCCCGAACAATGCCCCGGCAGTGCCGACCATCACCTGAAAATCAGGGTCCGCCAGGTTCAGGTATTCTCCAAGCTGGGCCACATTGCCGGAACTGTCCTTGATCCCAGCGATATTGGGGTGTCTGGAAAGTTCCGCCACCAGTGCCGGATCAAGGTTGATATGCGTAAACTTGGAGACATTGTAAAGCAGAACCGGAATCGATGAATCATCGGCAACATCGGTATAATAACGGCAAAGAGCTTCGTTTTTCATTTTCCCGTGGTAATAATGGGGAGATATTACCAGGGCTGCATCGGCCCCTGCATCGGCACAGTCACGGGTCAATTCGATGGTCTGCCCGGTGGATTCACATCCGGTACCTGCAATGACGGTCATCTCTTTCAAGGCAGCCTCTGCAACCGTTTTTACGGTTTCACGCTTTTCCTTTTCCGAAAGGTAAACATATTCGCCATTGGAACCTAAAACAACGATGCCGCTGATACCGGTTGTGCACCATTTTTTCACATTGGATGCCAGCCTGTCATAGGCGACCCTTCCATCTTCAAAAGGGGTGGGAACAGGCGGAAATATTCCGCTCAGATCGATATTTGTCATTTATTTCTCCTTAATTTACAACTGTTCAAGGATTCAGATCACAATCTATCATTTTTTCTTTTCGTTTATAGCATTTTCAGGTAAAAAGAAAACATGAATCATCAAAAAAAATTACAACCTCATATACCAATAGATCCGGCCGTGGCAGGACCCTTGTTCATGCTGTCGGCCGCATTGCTGTTTACCATGCTCAACGTGATAATCAAGCTGATGGACCCGGCGTATTCGGTCTGGCACATTGGCTTTATCCGGTTTTTCGGCGGTGTAATACTGCTCCTGGCGGTCTTCTGGCGAAATCGAAATCCCTACAGGGGAAATAATGTCCGGCTTCTTATCCTGCGGGGGGTTACCGGATCAATTACATTTGTGTTGGCGATTACGGCGATACGTCTTTTACCGATATCAACGGCCATGGTTATTTTTTATTCCTATCCCGCTTTTACCGCAATTTTTTCTTTTCTGATTTACGGCGAAAAAATCGGCCTGCTTGAAATCACCAGCATTGCCGCTATCATGATCGGCGTCGCCATACTATTTGATTTTTCTTTTTCCGGCAGAATATTAGGTCAGGTCATCGCTCTTGCAGGCGGTGTATCTGCCGGGCTGACCGTAACTTTGATCCAGACCCTTCGAAAGCAAAACGGCCCGGTGATCATCTACCTGTATTTATGCACCATGGGTGCGCTGGTGACCTTGCCGAAATTTGTCATGCATCCGATCATGCCCGCTACGATCAGGGAGTGGGCCATGATTCTGGGTATTGTATTCTCATCGTTTACTGCCCAGTTACTGATGACCCAGGGCTTTTTTTACTGCAAGGGATGGGAAGGCGGAGTGTTCATGTCCAGTGAAGTGATTTTTACCGCCATAGTGGGTATTGTATTCATGGGAGATCCCGCCACCTGGCGGTTCTGGACCGGCGGCCTCCTGGTCCTTAGCAGCGTAATCGCCTTAAACCGCCTGAAAGCAGGCGTCCGAAAAACACGACAGCCAAAAGCCGAAACCGGATTGAATATTGAAAAGTGAGAAGTAAAAAGTAAAAATTTCAGAATTTAGATTCTAAAATCAAAACTGCTGCGGGCCGTGTGAATAAGCCGGAAGCGGCAAGGCCGGCGTGCAATGTAATACTTTTGTAAAACAGGCAATTAGACCTGTATCTTACGTTAATATTCCGATAGAGTATCTCCACATTAATCAAACATATTGCCCCAATTATATACAAGGAGATACCATGAATAAAACATCTTCCATCCATCCGAAAGGAATCAAGGCCAAAATCCTGCTGTCCAGTGTATTCGGCCCTTTTGCCCAGGATAATCAATACGGCAGCCGGGCCATCAATCCCATGGAACTGTACCAGAATCAGGTTACAAGAGTTCAAGGCGCCTTTTCCCTGCGCATGTTTCACCGCTCCTTTGGTCTTTTGCTGCTCCAGTCCAATATCGAAGCGCCCTGTACCCTGCTTGATTTTCCATCGATGGGCATCTTCATTCAGGAACTCAAGCAGGGATCCTATGATATCATCGGCATCAGTGCCATCATCCCCAATGTGGAAAAGGTAAAAAAGATGTGCGAACTGATCCGGCGGTATCAACCCGATGCAACAATCGTTGTGGGCGGGCATATTTCCAACAAGGGGGGCATCCATGAGATCATTGATGCCGATCACATCGTCAGAGGAGACGGGGTAAAATGGTTCCGGCGCTTTCTCGGCCAGGACGTCACTGCACCTGTAAAGCATCCCATGACATACTCGGCCTTCGGGTCACGGATAATGGGAGTTACGCTGCGGGACAAACCCGGAGATACCGCGGCCATCCTGATCCCTTCGGTGGGGTGCCCGGTGGGATGCAACTTCTGCTCCACTTCGGCCCTGTTCGGTGGCAAGGGCAAATTTGTCAATTTTTACGAAACCGGAGACGAACTTTTTGAGGTCATGTGCAGGATCGAAAAAAAACTTAAAGTGAAATCGTTTTTTGTTCTGGATGAAAACTTTCTGATTCACCGCAAGCGCGCCCTCAGGCTGCTGGAACTGATGCAGGCCCATAATAAAAGCTGGCATCTGAATGTTTTCAGTTCGGCACGGGTTCTGCGCTCCTATACCATGGAACAGCTCGTGGGCCTGGGCATCGGATGGGTCTGGATGGGAATCGAGGGGAAAAGCAGTAAGTACCGCAAGCTCCAGGATATTGATACCCGACAACTGATCAGGGAGATGCACTACCACGGCATCCGCGTACTGGGCTCTTCGATTATAGGTATGGAAGAGCATACGCCTGAAAATATCGACCAGGTTATTGCTTATGCCGTCAGCCATAACTCCGATTTTCACCAGTTCATGCTGTACACGCCAAACCCGGGCACTCCCCTGTATGAAAAACATAAAAAAGACGGTACCCTCCTGGACGAAGCCGATTTTCCGCCTGCGGATGCCCATGGACAATACCGCTTCAATTACCGGCACAGGCATATCCATGACGGCCTTGAGCAGGGCTTTCTGCTAAAGGCCTTTACACAGGATTTCAAAATCAACGGGCCGAGCCTGGCCCGGTTGACCCGGACGTTGCTGACCGGATGGCAGCGATATAAAAATTGCCAGGATCAGCGGATTCGGGCGCGCTATGCATGGGAGGTAAAGCCGCTTAAAACCACCTATGCCGGTGCCGTCTGGGCCATGAGACGATATTACCGCCATGAAAAAACAATGTTTGGACAGATGGATGAGCTTTTCAGGGATATCTGCGCGGAATTCGGCATCCTGACTCGTATTGCCGGGCCTGCCATCGGAATCTATATCTATCGGAACCTGCTGAAAGAGGAACTCAGACTGAGTAGCGGCTGGCAATATGAACCAGCTTCTTTTTACGAGAAAAATGCGGCCGCCAGGGCCCTTGAGGCCGGGACTTCAAAAATCTTTTTCCCGAAGCTGAGAGAAACCAGCCAAGCCCTGATGACGCCGGTTCCGGTGCTCAAGAGATAGGGTATTACAAGGGTATGCCGATGCGATTCATGCGAAATAACAATCACGTTTGATCAGCTCGGATACACCCTTGGCACACGGGCCGCGATCGCGGATACGATTTCATAATTGATGGTTTTCAGTTCGGCTGCAATTTCATCGGCACTCAGTTCTTCAGCGCCCTGTCTGCCTATAATCACCACCTCGTCATCCAGTTTCACACCGGGAATATGGCCCACATCAATCATAGTCAGGTCCATGCATATCCTGCCTGTGATCGGGGCATATTGGCCGTGTACGAGCATCCGGCCTCTTGAGGAGAGCTGCCTGCTGTAGCCGTCAGCATAGCCTACCGGTATGACGGCTATACGGGTGGGTGCCGAAGTTGTATGGGTGCCGCCATAGCTGACCTTGAAACCGGCGCCGACATTTTTAAGATGGGCAATCCGGGCCTTTACGGCCATGGCCGGTTTTAAGTCTATCCGGTCCGGCTGTACCTCGCTGGAAGGTCTCAGCCCATAAACGGAAATGCCGGGGCGCACCATGTCAAGATGGGTGTGGGGCATATCGATGATAGCTGCACTGTTGGCCATATGCCGTATGGGAATTTCAATCCCTGATTTCTCGATCTTCCCTAGCAGTTCGCTGAAGATTTTAAACTGCCGGTTGGCGGAGGACTTATCCGCTGCATCGGCACCGGCAAAATGGGAAAAAATGCCTTCCACATAGAGACCGTCAAGGCGGCAGATGGATTCAATTTCCGCCGGCAGACCGGCATCACCGCCGCTGCCGGGAATCCTGAAACCATCGGCAAGAAATCCGTTCCGGCCCATTCCTGTGTCGATTTTCAAATGAACCCTGATTTTATCTTTTTGCAGCCGGGCGGCCCGTGCATATTTTTCAGCGGTTTCACAGGAAGAGACGGCGGCGGTCAAATCATGGTACATGAGTTCTCCGGAAAATTCAGGCGGCGTGTTTCCCATGATGAGAATCGGGGCGGTAATACCACTCTGGCGGAGATCAATGCCTTCGTTGATCCTTGCCACGCCGAGCATATCAGCACCGCTTTCAAGAACCTGCCGTGACACTCGAAGGGCCCCGTGCCCGTAAGCATTGGCCTTGACCGCGGCAAGAAGCTTTACATCAGGGCCTGCAATACGCCGGATCTCTTTTATGTTATGATCTATTGCGAAAAGATCCACTTCAGCTCGAATGAGTGGAGATGGCATGAATTACCTCTGCTGTATTTTTACTTTTCAACCTTCAGCCTGCCGACCGGCCATATTCCGTGGTATAAGCTGTAAAAACTTCAGTAACGCGGCGGACTTTCGGACCGATTTTGCCGTCACCAATGGTCAGGTCGTTGATTTTGACAACCGGAACGATTTCTTTGTTGGAAGCGGAGATAAAGGCTTCATCCGCATTTCCAATTTCATTTTTATCGATATCCCGAATTTCGATTTCAAACTCATCTTTAAAAATATCAAGCAGCACCTGGCGCGTGATTCCCGGCAGGATACCGCCTTTAGGCGTAACCAGCTTATCCCCGAAAAACATGAATAAATTAGTTGTGGTTCCTTCAAGAAGCCGGTTGTTCTGGTCGACGTAGATCGATTCTATAGCACCCTGGTCCCGGGCGTTATTCAGCACGACGATCGCCTGCAGGTAAGTTGTGCTCTTGGCCCCCGGCATATACCGCACGACATCGCTGGTAATGATTTTAACACCTTTTGTATACCATTCCGGCGGCAGTGGATGAAGCTCGGTAACCATGACCATCAGCTTGGAAGTATTTGTGGGTGTAATGGAATCAGGGCTGATGCCGCCGGTTATCACCAGCCGGATATTGCTCTCCTCGTGATTATTTTCAGCCAGTGTCCGCATGACGATATCAGCGATTTCCACGTTGGAACAAGGCACATGAATTCCAATGAGTCTGGCGGAATTTTCCAGCCTCTTGATATGATCTTCAAGATGAAAAGGTTTCCCGCCATAGGTTCTCAAAAAATCAAAGACACCATATCCGCGCAGAACCGACATGTCTTTAACTGAAATAACCGCATCGTCTTCCTTTACAAATTTTCCATCAACATAATAGATGTCCATAATACGCTCCAATTTAAGAGATTATTATCCTTTAACCGTTTTTATTTAGTTTAACGGATATATCCTTAAATTATTAAAAATTCAAGCATATAAAGGGCAAAGATATGCACTTTGCAGATAAAAAATATATCATCAAAACCCTACCGCCTTTAACTCAACTCTCCCATTACAATCGTACATCCCCGATTTTCTTTTCAACCGGATAAAGCACCGATTCTTCCCGCCAGATAGAGCGGAACGTTCTGGATGACCTGTTCGTTTTGGATTCTCAAGGGTCTGCTTGATATTTTAATGGCCCTGTCAGGCTTGTATTTCAGGAGAAACTGTTGCAGGCTCTTGGCTCGTGTTCTTGTCCCTGCCTTGACCTCCACCGGTATGATATTTCCTTTTATGACACTTAGGTATTCAATCTCCGAATTCCGCTCGGTCCAGGAGTAGAGCTGTTTGTTTCCGGCAGCAACAAACTCCTGCGCAACAAAGTTCTCGGCAAAATAGCCCTTGGTAATTCCGTAATCCTGGTGCAGTACCGTTTCAGGAAAAAGCGCGAGCATACTACCGAGCAACCCGATGTCAAACAGGAATAATTTAAACTGATTTTCCTTGCAAAACGTTTCTATGGGCAATTCGGCTCTGTTACATACCTTCACCTTGATCAAAAGGCCTGCTTTCTCAAGCCATGTGACAGGCCCCTGAAGTTCGGCAAAACTTTTTTTCCCCGGAATAGCGCCTTTAAATTTATATCGTTTGACCGAGCCCTCAATATTCCTTGATAGCTGCATGGGAACGTTTTCAAAAACCGACACGATATGGATTGAGTTTAATCTTCCGGAGTGCTTTGCGAAATCTTTGTAGTAACTTCCTACGAGCCCATCCTGTATAATCCTTGCCTGTCGCATGGCTTCTGCACGGTCTTTGCGTTGTGAGACATAAGTCGATACAACCTCAGGCATGCCACCGACGACGAAGTACTCTTTTAACCTTTCCCAGAGTTTTGCATGGGCCATCTCGGGAAGCATGCCTGTGTCAAGAGCAAAAGGAAGTAGTTCCAGCAACATGTGTTCATCCAGCGCTAAAAGAAATTCTTCAAAATTCAGGGGGTACAGACTGAGGAATTCGACTTTTCCAACTGGAAACGGTTCGGGAGAAAATTTAATACCAATCAGAGATCCGGCGCAGCACAACGCCAGTTCAGGTATTTTTTCACAAAAATATTTCAAGCTGGTGATAGCCCTGGGACATTCCTGAATTTCATCGAAAATTATTAAATCGGATTTTGGATCAATTTTTTTGCCAATATGCAATGAAAGCTCTATCAAAATTCTTTCAGGAACAAGATCCTGTGAAAAAATTCTCGCCAGCCTGGGGTCCAACTCAAAATTAAAAACATGGTGATTTTTAAATTCTTTTTGTCCAAAACTTTCCAGGAGATAACTTTTCCCCACCTGTCTTGCGCCCTGCAGCAACAAGGGTTTTCGCCGAATGGATGTTTTCCAGGACACAAGCTGTTGATATGCTAAGCGTTCCATAAATATAATTCGTCATACTTTAAAGCGTCAAAAAATCCAATATTTCATACTTTTTGCAACCAATGTATATAGTTGAAATATTTTTGTCAATATATTTATTCTCTTTCCCGGCCATTTAAACCTCCATATAGAGACACTCCCATTACGGCACTCCCCGGGAACCGGTCTCCGGGAGAGACGATATTTCCCGTCACAATTGAGCTATACAGCACCGCCGTTAATGCTGATATCAATTGTTGATAAATCATCGCGTCTGTGAAATAGTCCGCTTTGATATTCGATAAAAAATTCAACGATCCGGGGATATTTAAGGATATCTTTTGCGGCAATAAAAAAAATCATTGCATCATGACAATCAGCACAAAGGCATAAAGATGAGAAGGATTTTGATATTTCTGACTGTGATTGCCGTTTTCAGCTTTGCGGGGTGTTCTTCATGGAGTGATTCCGATTCAAAGGCCGCGGCCCTAGCCGCCGCCGATGCATGGCTGCCCCTGGTGGATTCTGAGAACTATACCGGGAGCTGGGAAAATTCGGCAAAGCTCTTTCAGGCGGCTGTTTCAAAGGAGCAATGGGTCCAGGCCATGGAAGGTGCCAGAAAACCTTTGGGAAGAAATATCTCCAGAAAGCTCAAATCAAAAGAATATCACACATCCATGCCCGGTGCACCGGACGGCAAGTATGTGGTGATCAAGTTCGCAGCCTCGTTTGAGAACAAAAAAAACGCCATTGAAACCGTTACCCCCATGCTGGACACGGATGGAACGTGGCGTGTGTCCGGTTATTACATGAAGTAGCGTCGATCACGGGCAAAGACCCTTTATGAAATTTTCCACGGACTCTTCGTACAGTCCCTGGAAGTCTTCCCCCTTTAATATGGTATTTTCCATTTTTCTAAGCTGCAGCATACCCTGCAGGGTACCCCAGAGGATCGTGGCATAGCGGTCGGCATCCACATTACCAAAGACTCCACCCTCGATGCCCTCTTTAATAGTGCCGGCAACAAGCTGCAGGATATTGTTGCCCCGGCGGTCGATCCGTTCCTTTAAGGGCTGGGCAAACATCACTTCCGGCGATGCAAGGAAATAATTGATAATATCGTAGTATTCCCTGTTGTTCCGGCTGAAATCCAGATAGGCTGCCGCATATTGTTTGAGTTTTTCCACCGGCGTTACCGCCGTATCGTCAATCTCTTTTAGTTTTTCACACAGCAATTCCAGGCCTTCCTGCTGAAGGGCGACAAATATCTCCTCCTTGTTCCGGTAATAGGAGTAAATGGTACCGACACCAAGTTCGGCCAGCCCGGCAATCCTGCTGATGGAAGCAGCCTGCAGGCCGCTTTCATACAAAACGCTCCGGGCTGCGGCCAGAATATGTTTTCTGCGCTGGTCCTTTTCCCTTTGTCTTCTTTCTTTTAGTCCCATGGAAAACCATTAGTAATTGAATATTTACAGAAAATGTCTCACGCAAAGGCGCGAAAAAGAGCATAAATAGAGGGGATATACTGAACGCTGAAAGCCCCCAAGCTTCTGTTACCCTGGTTAAATTTATGATTTAAACTTTGCGCCTTGGCGCCTTTGCGTGAAAAAAATACAGTACTTGGACTTTTTACGTAACCATTAGTTCTTAAGTTCTGATTTGAACTGCTTTGTCATGATCCTTTCATAAATACCCGGAGTAATTCGGCTGACCCAGTATCCGATTTTTCCCA
Source organism: Desulfobacteraceae bacterium 4572_123 (assembly GCA_002084545.1). Lineage (GTDB taxonomy): Bacteria > Desulfobacterota > Desulfobacteria > Desulfobacterales > 4572-123 > 4572-123. Next base: position 13,267 of record NBLJ01000040.1, read on the forward strand.
TCACTGTCAACACCAGCAGATTTTTTCGTTTTACAGCGCCGTTATATATGATTTCAGCGGCGCTCTCGGGTGTGTCCTGCTTCCCTACCCTCGACTGAGGAACATTTGTAATATTGCCGTCTCCTCCCAGGGCCCGGGTCTGAAGGTTGGTTTTGATGAATCCGGGGCACACGATCATCACATGAGTGCCCGTATGCCTGAGTTCGCATCGCAGGGAGGTAAAAAGCCCGTGCAGGGCATGCTTGCTTGCACTGTACCCGGTCCGGCCCAGAAGCGGTGCCATTCCGGCAATACTTTCATTGACGATAATCATTCCACGGCGCTTGACAATACTGTCTATGGCGGCCTTTGTGCAGTACAGGGCACCGAAAAAATTGACCGCCATGACTTTTTGAAACACTTCCACCCTTGTTTTTGTAAACAGGCTTCGCTGGGTAATACCGGCGTTGTTAACGAGCACATCAATGTGGCCGAAGAGATCCAATATTTTCTCCACGGTTGATTCACACATCTCCCGGCACGTCACATCACACGCAATACCCACGGCTCGATACCCTCTCCCGGTAAACTGTTTTTCGCGTTTTTCAAGGGCCGCCTTGTCCATATCGACAAGGGCGATAAAGGCGCCTTCCCGGGCGAATTTTTCGGCCAGGGCCAGTCCGATGCCGCTGGCCCCGCCGGTGATCACAACGACTTTTTCTTTAAACGGCTGCTTCGGCATGACTCACCCTCCCCTGTTCAAATCTCTTCTTTTAATTTGAACCGGGTAAAAATAAATGCGGTAATCAGACCGGCAACAATATGCCATGTGCCCCACCAGGCCACCAGAATGGCCATACCACCCATTCCGCCGAAAAAATTAAATACCAGGATGAGACCCAAAGCGGAATTCTGTATCCCCACCTCGATGCATACGGCCCTGCAGTCGCGTTCTTTCAGGCGAAAAAGCCGTCCTGTCCAGTAGCCCAGGTTCAACGCCAGAGCATTGTGAATAAAAACAGCCAGTATTACAAGGCCGATGACCTGAAGGAAAATTTTGAAATTTGCCGCCAAGGCACCAAGGACAATAAGAATGAAAAAAACCAGGGCAAAAATTTTAAACGGCTTTCTTACTTTATCTGCAAGATTCGGGAAAAGCCTGGAGAGAGTCATTCCTAAAATAAGCGGTATGCCCAGAATGATAAACACGGTGGTAAAAACATCCATGGGACTGAGGCTTACTTTTTGAATAATTTCAGCGGTATCCGGGTTAAGGCCGCCCCAGAGGGATAAATTCAGCGGCGTCATAATAATGGCCGCCGCAGTGGAAATGGCAGTCATGCTGATGGACACGGCACAGTTGCCTTTTGCAAGGTAGGTCATAAGGTTGGAGAGATTCCCGCCGGGACAGGCGGCAACCAGGATCATACCCAGGGCAATTGAAGGATGCGGCCTGATAACCAGGGTAAGCAGAAATGTTAAAGCCGGCAGAAGAATAAACTGGGCAAGCAGGCCAATGACGGGTGCTTTCGGAGCTTTAACAACCCTTTTAAAGTCATCCAGCTTCAGGTCTAAAGCTACGCCGAGCATCATGATGCCGATGGCCGCGTTTATCGCCAGCAGGCCCTGAGGATTGAAATTCAGTCGAACCTGATCAATGGCTACCGGATCCATATATTCCTCCTTGTTTGGTTAATAGGCTGAAGGTTGCTCAGGCCTTATACGCCCCCACATTGGCCAGGGCCATGCTGCCGGGACTCACGGTTGTCGGATCGGTCATAACATTGATGCAGCATATTTTGCCCGAGGCAAAGGCCTCTTCAAGGGCCGGGCGGATCTGTTCGGGCTTTTCCACAAAAAATCCTTTTCCGCCGATGGCTTCCACCATTTTATGATAATCCACCTTGCCGATGAATGTACCGGCTTCGATGGCGTGACCGATCCTTATTTCCTGGCTGTGACGAATCATGCCCCACCCGAGATCATTGCTTATCACCACCACAATGGGCAGTCCTTTGCGGATGGAATTCTCAAACTCCATGAAATTAAAACCGACAGAGCCGTCCCCGGTCAGGAGCAGGACTCTTTTTTCAGGATACCTCAATTTAGCGGCATTGGCATAGGGCAGACCCACGGCAAGGGAACCGAAAATTCCGTAATCAAGGTAATGACCTGCCTGTTTCATGGTACGGGTCATCCCCATCCATGTTGTGGTATCCCCGCCATCGGCCACGACGATATCATCCTCCCTGTCCATAAAATCATCTATTTCACGGGCCAGGCGCATGGGATGAATTGGCGTATTCGTGCTCTCCCAGTCTGCCGTGCTTGGGGCCTTTCCAGCCGTATCCGCCTCTGAAAGCGTGGTGATCCACCCGGAAAATTTATCTTTGAATTCACTTGCCGGATCTCCGGCATCCATAATTTCATTGCACTCGGTTAAAAAGGCCTTCAGATCGCTCACCACGGGAAGATCGACTGCCCGGTTCCTGCCAATCTCTTCGGGTTCGATGTCCACCTGAATCATCTTTGCAGCAGGATTTAAAATATCTCCGAACATGTAGTAAAGCGAAATCCGTGTTCCCAGCACAATTATCAGGTCGGTTTCAATAAAGGCCGCAAAAGCCGGGCCCGGCCTTATGGCAAGGGAGCTCTCAAAACACAGGGGATGTGTATCCGGGATCGTTCCCCTGCCTGAAAGAGAAGTAAATACAGGAACGGAGCTTTTTTCAATAAAAGTGACAAGATCTGCTTCCGCTTCAGCCTGCCATATGCCGGTGCCCGCAATCACCACAGGTTTTGAACTGTTGCGAATCATATCAATGGTCTGTTTTGCACCCTTGCGATCCACCGGCTTGGATGCAACCGTTGTTTGAAGTTTTTTGACCGTTTCTTCTTCTACCGCGCTGTTGAGTACATCCACGGGAAACTCAAGATAAACCGGCCCGGGGCGGCCGCTTGTGGCGATCCGGAATGCCATGTCCACAAACTCTTGTGCACGTTCTGCTTTCTGGCAGACAAGGGTTTTTTTCACCATGGGAGAAATGACCGGTTCCTGGAACATGTCCTGAAGATCCAGCTTCTCCTTATGGTCCAGGCCCACGCAGCCCGCGATCAGCACAAGGGGCGTATTTGAAAAAAAGGCGCTGGCAATTCCGGTGAGTGCGTTTGTGAACCCGGGTCCGGCGGTCACCATGGCGACTCCCGGCTTTCGGGTCAGTTTCCCCCAGGCTTCGGCCATAAACACGGCGGCCTGTTCGTGGCGCGTGTCAAACAGTACGATTTCTTCTTCTTCCAGGTACTGGTAAATAGGGGTAATATGTCCGCCACTTAGAGTAAAAATGTATTCCACCTGCTTTTCAAGCAGCGCCTGTGCTGCAATTTGTCCGCCTGTTATCGTCGCCATGCTTAATTCTCCTGATATAATGGATAGTGATTAATGAATGTATTCAGTCTATTACAGTTCCATGAGCTGCCCGCCGGTAATATTAATCGCCTGGCCGGTCATGTAGGAAGACTGATTTGATGCCAGAAATGCCACAAGGCGTGCCACTTCCGCCGGTGATCCGATTCGTCCCACGGGGATCTCTTCACACATCTTCTGTCTGCGATCTTCAATAGTTGTGTTAAAAAACTGGGCTTCCAGACCAAATCGCCAGTTTTCAAGATCCGTCTCCACCTGCCCCGGACAGATGGCATTGACCCGGATTTTAAGACCGGCCAGCTCTTTTGCCATCACCTTTGTGAGCATGATGACTCCGGCCTTGGCCACGGCATAGGCCCCGTTAAAAAGAGGCGGTACCTTGCCGGCCCTGGATGCGGTATTGATGATGGTGCCCGGTTCTCCCATCATCATGGGCATCACGGCCTGCGTCATCCTGAAAACACCATGAAGATTCACGTCGATGGTTTTCATCCATGCACCTTCATCATAGGTATGGACGGCATTGGGCACACCAAATGACGCTCCGGCGTTGTTGCACAGCACATCAATATGATCATGCCGGGTCTCCACCTCATCCAGCATCCCGCGGATGGATTCACTGCTGGAGACGTCCACATTCACCGCCATTGCATCAATGCCCCATGTTTTGCTCAACTCATCGGCAATGTCGGCCATCTCATTTTCAGTTCCCGTCTTGATGGGTTGCTCCTCTGCCGGGATATCCCCCAGGTCCGCGATGATGATATTCATGCCGCAGGAGGCCAGTTTGCGGGAAATGGCATACCCGATGCCGCTGCGTTTGCCCGCCCCTGAAACAAGGGCTGTTTTGCCTTTAAGATCTTCGTACATGTTCCCTCCGTTTTTACAGCATATGACAGGATGACATTTGATAAATTAGAAATTTGGAAAGACTGAGTCGTCAAGTCGAAATAACCTGCCGCCTGAATTGTGTACATGCGTTATCTAATTTCAGAAAAAACCTTTTCGTTTTTCGAACGGCTTTCGATTACTGAACCATAATTGATGTATAATTTATTGTCAACAAAAAATTTGTTATTATGAGGCATACTTAGCGTACGTTGAATAATTACGAAATGCAGCGCAACGCAGACACGAAGTGAAGCAAAGCGCTAACTTGGACTTTTGACGAGACCGTCAAGGATGAATTGAGACGTGGTAAATCCGTGTACCGCAGGGCGCATGCCGGAAACTGCTGCCACAAAGCGGGCATGGACACGATTTTGATGTTTTTCACCGGATAGCTTTCGGCCCACAAAAAGCATAGTTCTACATTATCTTGAAAAACAGCAGATCAATGTAAATTTAAATTCTGACCACATCAAAAGCCTGACTCCAACTTTCAATCAGCTTGTCGGTTCGATGTTTAAGACGTTGTGAAATAATCATGGCCAATCGCCCCATGAATACATATCCTGTCTGTGGATTTTTAATAAAAACCGCTTTGAGTTTATCGGCAGGTAGTGAAACTATCCTGGTAGATTTGGAGCACCTGGCGGTTGTCGTATATTGTCCCGGTTCAATTAAAGCAGACCAGCCGAGGATTTCACCCGGCGCTATGGAATCAACTATGATGTCCTTTTCTATTGTTTCTATATGGGTTTGGATAGATTTTTCATACTGGATGTCCGTTTTCAATATTTTATCCTTCACCATAATGCTCAATTCAACTTCTCCATCCACGATACCGTATAAATCAAAAGCGTCCTCACCATTTTGGAAAATTGTTTCATTTGAATCAAATTCCAAAATTTTACCCCATTGTAAAATTTCGGATAAATGCTCTTGCGGAATATCCTGAAAAATTGGAAAACATTTTAACAAATCTTGTTTAAACATATTCTCCTCCTTTGTTGAAAGATGCCCTCTCCCCCTGTTAGGATAGAATTCTAATCCTTAACGAAATCATTTGTATTTTTTCAAATCATACTTTTCAGCCAATGCGGTTCTTTCATCACCAGGAAGAGATGTTATATACCTTTTCCATCCGGGGCACCAGTTAATGTGCCATTTCCATAACCGGCCTACAAACGATTGGGAATTTTTGTCATATCTTGCCCTGAAAACACATTTCTCACAGTTATGTTCAGCCATTAAAAATTCTCCCTGCTATTGTTATACATTGTAATTTTTATATTTCCAATGCTTGATCAATATCCTTGATCAAATCTTCCACATTCTCAATTCCAACCGATAACCGAAGCAAGCTGTCTGTAATCCCCTGCCTGGCCCGTACCCTGGGGGATATTTTTGCATGAGATGTTCTGGCAGGATCGCATATGGTTGTTTCAATGCCTCCGAGGCTGACGGCAGGTTTGACAAGACTTAGTTTTCTCATAAAATTATCCGCCGATAAATTTGAGTCATTTAATTCAAATGAAAGCATTGCCCCGAAGCCGTTCATCTGGTCACAGGCAACTGCATGCCCCGGATGATCACTCAGGCCCGGATAATAAACATTTTTGACCGCGGAATGGTGATTCAAAAATTTAGCAGTTTGAAAAGCATTTTCATTTTGTTGTTTCACACGAACCGACAATGTTTTCAAACTTCTTTCCAATATGTAACAAGTCAGGGCATTGAGGTTTCCACCAAAATTTGTAGCGGTCTTTCTGATTTTAGACGCTAAATCCAGAGTTGTTACAGCAGCTCCGCAGGATAGATCACTATGCCCGCCCAGATATTTAGTACCACTGTGAATTACAATGTCAATGCCAAGCTTGACAGGATTCTGATTGATGGGAGTTGCAAAAGTGTTGTCTATGACCGTAATACACTTATTGCGCTTAGCTGTTTCAGCAACTTCTTTAATATCTACAATACTCAAAAGAGGATTGGTCGGGGTTTCAATAAAGATAATGCGTGTTTCCGGCCTTATCGCGGATTCAATGGCCCCGGCATTGGTGGCAACAAAAGAGTAGGATATTCCGAATCGTTCGAAAAATTCCTCAACAAAGGCATGACTGCCGCCATATATTTCATCCTGCAAAATAATATGGTCACCCGCCTTTAAAAAAGAAAACAGTACGGTGCTTATGGCCGCCATTCCCGATGAAAAAAGAATACCATCTTCGGCTTTTTCCAATTCACAAATTTTCCGAACTATCACCTTTTGATTAAATGTGTTGAAATATCGCGGATAAGCCAAGTCCTCCGCATCCAGATATTCATGAGCTGATGAGGGAAATATCGGTGTATTAAGTCCTTTAGTTATTGTATCGGCACCTTCGCCCGCATGAACGCATTTCGTTTCAATATTCATATTTTCTCCCTATCCAACAATGGTAGTTATAATCATTGCATGAATGATTCACGCAGGTGGTTTTCGCCGGCCTTATGCCATATTACCCTGGCAGTGGGCAGCAGCGGAAATCCGAATTCCGGGCCCAATGCCCGCAAGTGCTTCGGCAGATAACTCAGCCCGAGCGGAGCGACGGCCAACCCGCTTTCCACGGCAGCGATAATACCCGATATACTGGTACTGACATAGACGATTCTGTAGGCTTTGCGCTGTTTCTCCAGGGCTTCAATCGTCCACTTTCTGAAGATGCAGCCTTCATGGTATACTGCAATGGGCAGCGGATCATGTTCGTGGATCAGGTGATGCGGCGAGGTTGCCCATACCGTTGGATCGCGGTGGACCACCGTTCCATGGTCCAAAATTTCGGTGCACAAGGCAAAATCGAGTTCCCTCTTATCCAGCTTTGCCTTCAACTCGACAGCTTCCGCCACATAGACATCGACTCGAATCGCCGGATGTGACAAAGCGAAATCCGACAAGACCCTGGGCAGCACCACCGATGCATAATCTTCCTCCACACCGAAACGAATTTTTGCGGAAAGTGCCGGCCTTTCAAATACCGTAACCGCATCGTCATGTGATTTCACAATACGGCGGGCGTGCTCATGCAGCAACTCACCGGCACCTGTCAGCGATAGTGTCTTCCCGTTCCGGGCGAAAAGCGGTTTTCCGATCTCCTCTTCCAGACGCTTCATCTGCATGCTCACCGCTGATTGGGTACGATGCACCACTGCGGCAGCTTGTGTAAAGCTGCCGGCTTCGACGGCAGCTAAAAAAGTCTTTAAAAATTCGATGGAGAGTATCATCTTGTTATCAATTTTTTTGAAGTATCTGACGAATTAAATTCGTTTGACTTATATATTGCTATGCCCTATTTTGTCATCAAAGTCAATTGATTCCAGCAAATACAGAAAAAGGAGCATTAAAAATG
>NBLJ01000041.1 GCA_002084545.1 Desulfobacteraceae bacterium 4572_123
TTATCCACCGGTATTGCTGATGATTCTCCCTCCCGGCGCGTTCATTACTTTGGGATTACTGTTAGCGGTGTTGAACAAGACCACAGATCATAAGGTTTGATTGTTAAGAAAATCCCTTCAAATCGACTACTCAGCCGCAAGCGACCGAGCTTACGCCGATTTGATTGGCCTTCGGCCAAACGGGATTTTCTGAATAACACTCGGAGGCAAGCTCCAAGATTTCTTCCTTTAAAACACGATTAGAACGGCAAAACAATAAACAGCTTACAGCTCCCTTGTTCGATGTGAATCGGTTATCAGAAAAAACGCCAAGACAATTATAAATTCATTTTCACCCCTACCATTACCCGGATGCCATCGTCGGGGTACCCTTGGTGGGATTCATAAGCACTGTCAAAGAGATTGTAGATGTTGAGATACCACTCTGTCAGCCACTTCTTCAGAGTAAACGGGTGAATCACTTTCAGATCAACCGTTTCATAGGGGTTTAACTTCCGCCCCTCGCTATTTTCTGGATCGGCGTACTGATGGCTAACAGCCCTAAGGGTCGCTTCCAATCGAGTACCACTTTTAAGGACTGTTTTGACCGTAACTTTTCCCTTATGCTGCGGGGTGTAGGTCAAGTTGCTATGGAAGTCTCTGATCTCACTCTCCTGCCAGATATAGCTGAAATCGAGGTCGATGGCCTTAGTGAGTTGGTACTTTAAAGACATCTCGATCCCCTGACGCCAAGAACGGGAAACATTCTCTGGTCTCGAGATAAGATCGGAGCCCCGCACGTAGATAATCTGGTCACAATAGTCACTGCGAAAAAGGGTTGCTTGCAGAAACCGTCCCTTGTCGAATCTGTACTCCACCCCCAGATCGTACGACCAGACAGCTTCCTCATCCAAGTCGGGATTGCCCCGTGTATGATCAAATGAGCCGTGGCTGTGCTGGTAAAGCTGGCCGAAGGATGGAATATTGACCGTGTAGCCAATATTGGTCTTGAACAGCGTCTTCGGCCCCATTTCATAGCTCAACCCCGAGGTGAAAGCCGAAAAGAAATCAAAATCGTTCGTGTAGTCGCCGCGCAGACCGATACTGGCGGCCATCTTGCCGAAATCCCGATCAAACTGGCTATTGGCTGAAAAAGTTTCCCGATGATGCTTTCCGGTTAACGTGTGGTCAACTTTGTCCTGTTCACCGCGTCCCCCCAGTCGCAGGGCCCATTGACCTGCGACATCTGCCCAGACCCTTTCCCCCTTCAGCCCCAACTTGCTGACCTCAAGATCGGATGTGATTCCCGACTGAGAACGATCTTCCAATTCGGTCCGATCAGCATAGCCTTTGACGGAATATTCACCGACCTCTCCAACCATCCGCTGCATTCGAAAATCAAAAGATCCTTTGGTGTAGCGCTGCCTAGCATCGGGAGTTAGATTGTAGGTTGGTCCCGGTGTCCCGTGTTTGCTGACATAAAAGCGGCCATTCACCTCGTACTTGGCCTGCTCTTCAGATGTTTTGTCCCAATGTAACCCTAAACTGCCGCTATCGCGATCGCTGTTCAGCCGTTTGCCATCGCGGTGGCTGGCGCTGGCCGTAACCATGACACTACCGTCTGGGCGCGGGGTCAGGTAGGAATAGTTCACCTTGGCCATGCCGTAGGAACCGCCGCTGACTTTAAGGGTCGCTTTATCGTTACTCTCCAACAGCTCTTCCGTATCGCTACTGCGGGTTTCAATATTGATCGCTCCTTCCGCCGCGCCGGAGCCAAGCCAAACAGGAACCGGCGGCTTATAAACCGTGATTCGGTTCACCATATCAATGGGAATGTTGCCTAAATCAACGCTACCGAACTGGCTGGAGTTGAGCGGGCGACCGTTAACCAGAACCAACACCCCACTCCCTTTTCCAGATCCACGGATAGAGATAGCAGCTCCGATACCGCTTCCCCGTTCCCGCACCTCAACCCCCGGCATGGTGTTTAGCGCCTCCCCTAGATCGAGAAAATTGCGCTCCTCAATTTCCGACCGTTCTAGGGTAACAACGCGCTGGGGATGGTTCTGAATATAATCGATTATTTTTTCAGCCGTAACGACAACCTCAGCCAAGGTAATCGCCGTGTCTGTACCATGATCTTCAGCCACAGCCAGCTGTGCTGCTGCCAAAAAAATGGAACAGCCAATAAATAGGATAGATTTTTTCATTCGCATTCCTGACAAAATCATTAAAGTCAATTCAGAACATTGAGTGAGTTATTAGTCGACCTCTCATCACCGTTACCGCATCACTAAAAGGTCGGCCAAAGCGATCAAATGGTTCACCTTCTACAAGCGAATTATTCCGGCACATAAACCATTGACCCGTCCTGCAAACGATAAGCAACACCGAGGCGCTCCCCTTGCCCACTAGCTTTCTTCTTCGAAACCTTCATCGCTTCGATCTTTTGACCTTTTTTCGTAATAATCTCCATCTCACCATTCTTATTCTTCTTCATGATGGTAAATTCTGAGTTCTGGTCGAAAAGATCTTGCAAATGATAGGCGGAAAACAGGGTCACGATCAGGGCAACAATAAACACCAGCCCGACATCGAAGAGGTTGGCAACCGCCGCCATAGGATCTTCTTCGCTGATCGACTCACTGTCATATCTTTTACGACCGGGGCCTACCCGCCTTTTGGTGAAATATCTCATGCCGCCTGCACCTCTGCTGTAATTTCACTTTCATCACCAATGGAGATCTTTGAATAGTTTTGCGTGAGCACCTCGGTGGCCAGTTCCATGTTTTTGATATCTTCCTCCAGCCACCTTTTTTCTACGGTATGAAAGACGAAGGCGAAAATACCGAGCGCCAACCCCACCACCGTCGTGGTGAAGGCGATCACCAGATCGGAAGAGAGTTTAGTCATATCCCCCTGGCCCAGCGCAGCCAACCCAGTCCCCATAGGGATGAGAGTGCCGATCAGGCCGAAGCCGGGGCCAACGCGGACCACGATCATGAGCCGGTCGAGACTTTTCTTGATCTTCAGGATGCTTTCCTGCAGCAAGTTTTCCACCTCCGCCTCCATCAAGCTACCCCCTTGTTTCAACACGATGTGCAAAGCAGCAATGTAATTGTTGACCCGATGACTAACAATCCCCGTATGGTTACCGTCATTGATAATTCCGGTAAGGGTGCCGGTTTTGTATTTCCTGAGTCTCGTCCGCTCAATGTAATCGGCGCAAAAAGTGCCGATAAGTACAAGTATCCAGACAGTCAATATAGCGAGAAGCGCCAATACTGGGTAGAGAAGGGAAGAGGCAATAAGGTAAATGAAGGATTTAATCAACGCCATGATGTCCATTACTTAATACTCCTGATTTTAATTATTCTTATTGCAAAGCCGATCATCCCGGCAGCGATGATGAATCCACAGAACAGAATCTGATTCTTTATATTAATGGTTGATACTTCGCCTTGGTATTGGGCGAGACGATAAATCTTGTCGATATCCCCAAACTGGGGCATGACGCTGACGGAGAGGCCGAAATAGACGGCAATAGCCACCATGAACATCCCGAGCATGGTTTCCGGAGTTGCGTTCAGGCGCTTCTGCAGGATATTAAAGAGCGCAATGGAGATAAAATTAATGGCCATGAAGCCGACGTACATCAAAAAAACTGCCCTAGTTCCATCTTCAGGATAAAAAGAGAGAAGGAATGCCACGCTCATAAAAACCACTGTTCCACAGACGGGGCAAGGTACGGCCATGGTCAACCACCCGAAGCGCTTCCCGATCGAATCCTTTTCCCCCTCTTTTTTCTTTCCCCGCCTGAGCAGCGCGACACCCCAGATCGACATCAACCCGGCCAGCAGCAGGTGGAGGGACATACCGGACTTCATAAAGCCCTGCATGGCATCAAAATGCTGCAGGAAGTCGATGCGCTCAATGAATTCCATAGAGACGAAAAAGAGGAGAAAATAGATCAGACTATGCAGCACCAGTGCCACCGTCTGCATTTTCCAACCCCGTTTCGCACTCAAAAAATAGCTCAGCCCTACACCGCTCTTAAAAGCAAAGACGCCGATGCTGAAAAACACCCCCAGCAATAAACTTTTTATTTCCAAAAGATTTTTCCTCCCAAATTCTCCAAAGAAACCGTCGTCGGCTTACCCCTCGCTACGTGAGCGCCGACGGTGCCGAATCCCCAAAACCACCGCTAGCATGATTCCAAGAACAAAGAGGGAAGCAAGCCACTGCACCCCAGAAGAGGTCATCTGCGTCGATTCGTCCTCGTTGCGCACCTCTTCCATCTTGTACCCCTCGACAACATCCTGCTCCTGTCCTTCGTCCGACCGCTGGGCCTTATCCTTTTGAGGCTGCTGCTGTTGTTCCTGCTCAATCTGTCGTGAACTCTCTTTGACGAATCCCGCCACAAGCTGTTTCTGCAGAGCTTGGTGATCCTCCACCTGTTGTTCAAGAGTCTTCTGAGCCATCTTTTCGATCGCCATTTTGAAGCGCTCCACCATCTCGGGGCTGAGCACCCCCGGAACGGAGACGATATTTACCACCATCTGATTGAGAGCGGGGTTGTTGCAGGTGTGATCGCAACAGGCGACACCTTTTTCCACCATGCTCACGGCGTATTCCACCGCCAGCTTCTGGGTCACCTTTTCTTCGGCCTGCCAGTAGTCCTTGCGCACCGCCTCCAGCATGCGAGCAGTCATGGACTGGTAGGCCCAAGGGTTATTTTTGTTGAAAAACTCCTTCAGTTCCTGACCGTACTTGTCCTCAACGTAGACCTCGAAGGTCTGCTCCCAGCGCGCCTTGTCCATGGCATCGGGGACCGTCACCTGCCAGCCCCACATATACTCCACAAACTTAGCCATTTCCCGGGCACCTGCGTAGTTCTCTTTCTTCATCCCCTCGATCCACTCGGGGTTCAAATAGCGGGTCCGCAACTCACGGCCAATGGTCTTGGCGAGCTTCTCCACCCTAACCTCACCCCGTTTGCGCTGCATGGTCACCCGGGTATCAGGAGCCTGCCCTCGCACATTTTTCACCGCCAACGACAAGCCACCAAGATACTGAAAGAAATCGTCGTTATCCATGGTGCCATAGACATTGGAGGAGCTGGAATGCACCGCAATATCTACATCACGAAGGTTTTCTCGAAACGCCTGTTTCACCGGAACACCCCACTTACCGCCGCCGATAGCAAACTGGCTACGATTCATGAACACCTCGGTGATCTCTTCATCCGATTCCCAGAATCCAGAAGCTCCAACCATTTTAGATACACCGTTGCCATAGGAACCTGGTTTTTCAGTGAAAATCCGGAAACGTGACTGCTCTTGTGCCTCTTGTTCGCTCATACCGGCCTCTTTCAAGGCCGTCTTGATGCGGGCGGTGTTTTTCGCCAACAGATTCTCGATATCAGTCTGCACAAGAGCCTTTTGAATAGCTGCATCTATAAATAGAAGCTTGTCAGGAAAAAGATCGCGATAGAGCCCTGAGGGGTTGATGAGAACATCTATTCGGGGCCGCCCCAGCTCTCTACCGGGAATAACGCGAGTCCCTTTCACTCTACCGGTGGCATCCCACACCGGCTCTATGCCGATGAGATAGAGGATGGTGCTTTCATTGACCCCTTCGTTGCGGATGGTTTCCACAGCCCAGAGCACCATGGCCACTTTTTCCGGATACGTTCCGTCCTCCTTCAGTTTCTCCTCGATCAGCTCGATGGCCGCCTTTTTCCCCAGCGCCCAGGCCGCTTTTGACGGCACTTTGGCGGGTGAAAAACCGTAGAAGTTTCGCCCTGTGGGGATGGAAACCCGGTTACGTATGGGATCGTTGCCTTCACCAGCGGGGATATAACGGCCGTTGAGAGCGCGAATATAATGATCCATCTCCTGCCGGGCTGATATGGCCAGATCTGCTTCCACCTGGGTGCGATCTTCATTGGGGTTGGCTTTCATGATCAGCTCTACCGTATCCTTGGCCGCCTGTTGCGAATAAGGGGTGCCAAAGGTATGCATGCCATACGGCAGGCTATTACAATCGATTTCATGCAGGAACTCATCCAAATCCCCCACCGACTCGGCATCGAAACGTTCCAGCCCCAAGTCTTTCAACAGGCCCAGTCCTGTGGTCATGGCACATAACTCTTCAAGGTAAGTCTCGGCGGTTGATCCCCCTCTAGCCTTAGCCAGCTCATATTTTTCCATCAACCCCTTGAGTTGGGCATACTCATTGTAGAGATCCGCTTCTTTCATGGGGGGAGTCAGGTGATCGATGATCACACCCCGCCCCCGACGCTTGGCCTGAATCCCCTCCCCCACGTCATCGACAATGTAGGGATAAATATTGGGAATCGCACCAATCAGCACCTCAGGCGGATCGGATGGAGCCAAGCACACCTGTTTTCCCGGTAACCATTCGTGGGTCGCATGGGTACCCAGATGCACCATGGCATCAGCGCCGAATTTTTCTGACAGCCAGAGATACGCGGCAATGTACTGATGATGGGGATAAAGCGTGGGATCGTGATACAACTTTATAGGGCTATCACTCCATCCCCGAGAGGGTTCCGGCATCAGCACTAGGTTCCCCAGTTTCACCATGGGAATGATGAGATCCTCATCTTTGATCATGATTTCACAAGATTCTGGCTCACCCCACTGGGCCAGCACCTTGTTACGAAAATCTTCCGGTAGTTTTGCAAACCATAGCTTATATTCCGCTATAGGAATCCGCTCTGCGTCACCAGCGGCAAGCATGGCGTCCAGTTCCCCCGGTGCCCACGAACCGATGTTGCGCCCTGTCTTCAGGATCATATCCTTGACGCTTTCTTCGGTCAGCTTTTCGCCACCGTCAACCCGGTAACCTTCCCGATTCATCCGCTTGAGTATCGCCTGAAGACTGCGGAACACATTAAGGTAACTGGCCCCGACATTCTGCTTGCCTTGGCTGTGATTGTAATAAAGAATAGCCACCTTCTTTTCCGCGTTGGCCTTACCCTGCAAACCCGCCCACATTTGCAAACGCGGTAGCAATACATCGAGGGTTTCGTCAATTGTTTCATAGACATACAACGTCTTGCCCGTCTGCGGATCAGTATAAGAGCTCTTACCACACAGCACTGTCGGTTCAATGGCACCAGCCGTTTCTGGGTTATCTACTGCCCAGGCCGTTTCGATAGGGGAAATCCCGATGGGACTTTTACGCCAGTCGTCGATATCCTCGGAATAGGAGCGAATCACGTTGAACACGGGAATATCCAGCTCCCGGATGCCGAGTCTGACCTGTTCATTCAGGGCAGACCAGAATTTCAAGGTAAAGGCCAGCAACATGTCCACCGGTGCCTTGCCGTCCACCGATTTCAGGTATTTGTTAAACACCGGGCCCGGAGTACCAAAGCAAGGCAGCACGTTGAAGCCGGCCTTTTCAACCTTACGGATAATCTCTGCAGCCGATTCGACTTGACCTTCTTGCAGAGTGGAAACAAAAAAGGAGAGCCCCACCCAGCTGCTGCGATCGGAATAGCTGGCGGTAGTGGCATACCAAGCCTTGTAGTCCTGCACCGAATAAAACCGTTGCGGCGCGTCAGGGTGGTAGAGGCAATCCTGCTCAATGACCTGCACCGAACCATAGCTAACCGCCGGGTCGATCTTTTTGTGAACCGCCAGCCGCACCATGTTGGCAACATTATCGACACTTAAGTTGTCGAAATAGGCACTGATCTGGGGATCAAACACAAACCCCTGTTTCTGCAGCGCCTTATCATCGCGTGAGCCACGCAGAGCATAAATGGTCCGCCCTGCGACCAACCCTTCTTTTATCAGATAGTCACTTAGAGAAGGACTCATCACATCGACAAGAATCACGGAAGAATTGGCAAGAAACGATCGCGGCTGCGAGTTGTCCGTTAACTCGTTGAGGGTAAAAAAACGCGCATCGATGGATGTCGGCAGATCTAGGGACTGCAGCGCCTGTTGGGCCAGGTAGCTGTTGGTCTCAATCACCAGCAGGGAAAGTTTTCCGGCCAGGGTGATAGTCGGCGTCAAAACAACGAGCATGAAGGCGATCAGGAAAAGTCGTTTCATATAAATCATCCCAGTCAAGGCACGGTTCGCCGTGCCCTGATTTATGTAGTCAATAGGTTAGAATACGACAGGCGGGTCAAGCGCCCTCTTCCAATGTCAATGGGCCTGGAAACAGATCCCGTTCATAAGACTGTTGAGGGCCTTATGCAGCACAACCGGCAGGCCACCCAGCTCAATCAGGTCTGTCATCGGTCCGATCGGCTGGCCGGCGATCTCCTGCGCAATGGCATTGCACCACATGTCAAAGGCCCCGAGGTCGCTGACCAGGCCCTTTTCGTAATCGTCACTGATGGTAAAGGCCGCTTCGATAAAGTTGGCGTAGCGCGATTGCAGCAGCAGATCCTCCAAAGCGGCGATGCGCTCTTTGCGGGTCATACCGTTCTCGCAGGTCTCGCTGACGACAAGGCTATGGGGGCTGATCTTCCGCTCTTTGAGGCGACGGAACACCGTGCGCTCACCGATAATGCCGTTCTGCTTGTACACCGCTTCGCGCACCCCCGCGTAAACCGCTTTGGAGATCATTTCACCCATCTTGGTGTGTCCCCCGGCGTTTTCGATAAGGGTTCCCGTGCCCTGAACCACCAGAACATTATCGGTGCCCGTTCCAGTCGCTTTGTGAATCTGGGCACTGTAACTACTACGGATGTCCATATCCATCAGAGCGGCGGTTTTCGCTTCGGTCGCTGAGATAATCGCCCGAGTCATGGCCCGCGGGGCAAGCTGCATGTTGGTCATGATGATGACATTAATCGTCCCCGGCTCGTAATAGCCGCCTAGGTCTTTTGACATACGCAGGGCGTTGTGCTCAACCCCGGCGGTGACCAGCGCAAACACTTCCATCTCCCGATATTTTTCGCTTTTGACTGCTAGGTTGTCCATATCCGCACCAGTAAATAAAAAACAACCCGTCTCCTGCGACACGTCAATAGCGTCATATATTTCGGTACGGGACACTTTAAACCCTTTTTTGTGCAACATGTTCCAACAGGCTGGAGGGGTATAATTATTGCCAACGGTCATAATGCCACTTCGCTGCCCCTCCAGAGTGGAAACCACCGTCATGGGCTGTTCAAAGTCAATGATAAGACTTTTATAACCGAAGTCATTGATATTGCTATAAGCAACGCGAGCGTCTTTGACATACGGCAGTTCCAGATCGATGTGACGGGTCCGCGTAACACCGGTTTCAAGAACTAGGTTATCGGTATCGGAAAATTCCTCTTCGTAAATATTGGCGGAAAGCCATTTGACGAAATAACCTATATTGGTCGCGGCGCGGCAGGTAAGTTCGCAGGGGTAGCTGAAAAAGCATTTATCGGCAACGGCGGAAACATCCTTCCAGCCAAGCTGGGTCAACAGCTCAATGGCCGTCGCTTTATCGTTTCCGCAGCCGTAAAGAACCTGAGGATTGTAATTCATCCACTCATCTTCAGTGACCTCAACCACATTTCCTTGCTTGCCAAAGTGGGGAGTAATTCCCCCAGCGGCGGCAATGAGTTCATTCTGAAAGCTATCTTCTCCGGGAGTCATGATGGAGTCACTGCACATAACACGCATCACCCTTTTCCGTTTTTCAGCTGGAATTTTAGCTACCTTCGCGGCAATGAGGCGCAGCTCTGCTTGGTTTTTCTTGACTAAGCTCACCGCGTCCTCTTTTCGATCAAAGATGTCGCCAAGAAGCAAAATATTTTCAAAAGCATCGTCAAGGGAATGAGGTTCAAGGGCAATAAGCTGGATATTTTCCTTACCAAAGCGCTGGCGAACCCCCTTCTGCAGGGAGGAATAGAAAATCACATCGGGCTTGAGCTGCGCCACCAGGTCCAGGTTCGGGGTAAAGAAGCCGCCCACAGTCTGCTTACCCGCCGTCTGAGGAGGATAGGTGCTGTGGTAAGTGATGGCAGTGACCGCATCTTGAGCTCCAAGCCGCAGAATCGTTTCGGTGATGGAGGGAACCAAGGATACAACCCGTTGGGGCCGTTCCGCAATGGTGATGTTCTGCCCCTGGCTGTCGATAAAGGTGACCGGGTAAGCAAAGACCACTGCGGTGCTCAAAAAAGTAACGATAAAAAAAACAGATAATAACAAGTGCTTAAATAAGGTGTTCAACATCAAATCTCCCGGAAGAGTCGATCGGCCTGTTCATGGAATCCCCTGAAAAACAGATCGTCCCGTCCACGGCAAGCAGCGCAATGGCCTCGAATCTATTCTTGAATTTAAACAACCAAGTCGAGGTGATACGCCCCGACCTGGCCGTCGATCAACGTGCGTCAACAAATCTTAGTAGGTGTATTTCAACCCAACAAAGAACGTTCTGCCCGGCATGGGATAACCGAGAACATACGCATATTCCTTATCAAACAGGTTGTCGATCTCTCCTCTCAGCGACAGGCCGCCTGCTTCACTCTGAAAGAGTTCCTTTTCAAGGGTCAAATCGGCAATAGTAAAACCACCTTTTTTCACATCACTATAAGGCCAGCTAGAGTAATCGGTTACGGTCTGCTCACCGGTATAAGCGAAATTCAGCTTGGCATTAAAACCTTTAAGATTGTTAAACTTCAGACCGAAAGAGGCATTGATATCAGAGATATAGAGCAGATCATCACCAGTTTCATCATCTTCATATTCATCGAGGTAGACAATGTTGCCATAGGCTTCCAGCCCGAAGCCCCAAGAGAACAGGGCACCAAGATCAGTTGAGAAATCCCCTTCGCAGCCTCTGATGGTCGCTTCGCCAAGATTTTTCCAAGTTTTGTCACTACCTTTTCTAACCGAAACGATCTTATCCTCAAAATCGGTGTAGAAGTAGGTCACTGAAGCCTTAGAGGTGTCAAAGGTGAAATCGATGCCAGCTTCATAGGTTTTGCTTTTTTCAGGATCCAGATCAGAATTTCCTAGGTAGTGAGTACTGCCGGAGACGTAATCCGCTGACAGTTGGTCGGCATCGGGAATCACGAAGGCTTCACCGTAGTTCACGCGCAATTTCACGTTGTCGTTCAGCAGATAGGCCACACCGGCGGTCACGTTCAGATCGTCATCATCCTGCTCGCCACCGCTATCACCCGACATATCCAGTTCGTAGCTGTCAAAACGCAGGCCACCGGTGAAGATCAGGCGGTCATTGAGGAATTTTGTCTTGCCAAGCAGGATGTACGCCAGGCTGTCATACTCGGTTTCCATGGCGCTCCAGGAGGTATCCACCTCATAGTCGGCCCAATCAATGCCCGCCGTCAGCAGGGTGGAGCCGAAGTTGCCGGTCACTTGCGCCTGGGCGCCCTGGCTGTCGGTATCCCGTTTAGAAGGGATGCCATCGTTATAGCCTGTAGGATTGCTGTCAACGGGATCGTGCCATTCGGATGTATCTTCACCGAAGAAATAACGTCCCATCCAGGAGAAACGCTTATCGGCCGTCGCCCCTTCATAGCTGAAATCGACGGAATGGTTCTCTTTGTTGGAGAAATCATCAAGGTCGTTCATATCAATTTTGCCGGGGCTACCGGCCTTATCGGAGTCAAAATCGGTGTAGATGATGCCAAAGCGGTTGTTCGGCAGAAACTCATAACCAAGGTTTACACTGGCATTGGTTCTTTTATCATAGCCAGTGTTGTGGAACTGGTCGCCGTCACCGGTGTCGTAGTCATCCATGGAGGATTCACTGATGCTACCGGAAAAATCGACACTTTTGACTTTAGCTGAAAATCCTACGCTCATCTCTTCATAACCGTAGCTTCCCAAGCCGCCTTCGACAAAGAAATCGGGCACGTCTTTACCCTGCTTGGTAATGACGTTGATAACGCCACCCATACCAGCCGAACCATACTGCACACCGGCGGGGCCACGAATAATTTCAACCCGTTCGATATTCTTGGTCATTATCTGGGCTAGGTTGCCGGTGCCGGAGCGTCTGCCATCAAGCAGCAACAGAATGTGACCACGCAAATCGTTGCCATGGCTTTCGGTTCTGAAGCCACGGATACCGACAGAGGTTAGAGACCCTGGATACTTATGGATATGGCCGACATTCATGTCCGCCATCAGGTCGCCAAGATCCCTCGCCGAAGAGGATTTGATCTCCTCTTGAGAGATGACAACGATGTTGGCAGTAACATCTTTTTTACTTTCTTCCACCCTGCTAGCAGTAACGACCATTTCGTCTAAGTTTGTGGTGTCCATGTCTGCCATGGCAACGCCCGACAAAACCATAGACGCTAAGAGTGCGGATAAAAACAATCTCTTTTTCATACTTCTGTGCCTCCAGAAAATAATATTTCCGGGGTAAAAAAAATCCCCGGATCGTAAGAATACGACCTGAGGATTTCCCTTTTTTATCCACAAGTATGTTGCCGACGCTTGTCCATAGAATCGGCAAATATAATCTTTCTGGCAGGTCTTCTGACTTTCGGATCATCCTACTAACCGTGCCTTCCCATCCATTTTAGACAGTGACATCATACGGTGTTCGTCCCCGATTACAGCGGTGGGCCCGTCCCCGATTTTCACGGGAGTTCCCAATTAAGCTCAATGAGCGCCTGAAAGATTGGTGATTTTTTTGTGCTAAATAACAACCCTTTTCAAATCAAGAAAATAAACTCATCACATCAACTTCATCCATTAACTACCGCACGAATGCATGGTTCATGCCAAACGGCCCACACACACTACGTCATGAGAGATAACCCATTATTTTACTGACGCTTCTCAACGTTGTTTTTTACTCGGTGAGAGCTAAAAGCGACAAGTCTGAGTGGATGCCATTCTGAAACAATAGTAAGAATATGGTACACTTTTGGGGAAACCACAAAAAAAACGGTGTCCCCTCCCCCGAACCCTGACAACCTCAACATAAAAACTCGCGTCTCCCCATTCCCAGTTCCAGCTAAAAAAAACGACAGCTATCTAATATTTGGAAAATAAAGCAACATGGCGCCTGTCCACCTTAACCCAGAAAGCGTCTCGGAACGAGATGAACCATCGGGTAGTTGCCCACAGAGCTCATATCCACCATCAGGTTACATTCGTACACCCGTTCCAACAACTCCTTGTTAAGCACCTGATTTGGCACTCCCATGCAGGCGATTTGCCCGCGAGAGAGAACCAGCACCTGGTCGGCATACATGGCGGCCAGATTCAACTCGTGGGAGATCATCACCACTGTGATGCCATGGTCGTTTTTAAGCGTTTCCATCAGATCCATAATGCGTGCCTGATGGGCCAGATCTAGCGCCGAGGTTGGTTCATCCAAAAGCAATATTCGAGGCCTTTGGCAAATGGCGCGAGCAATCAACACCCGCTGACGTTCACCGCCGGAAAGCTCATCCAACCGTCGATCGGCCAAGTGGATAATGTCCGTAATAATCATCGCTTCGCGGGCCAGCTCCAGATCCTCAGGCGTTTCAACGCCCAACAGCCCCAAATGGGGAGCCCGTCCCATAAGCACCACTTCGGTAACGCTAAAGGGAAACTCAACGAGAACATTTTGAGCTACATAAGCGACCTGCTGGGCCAGCGCTCTGGGATTATAATCCTTCAAACAGCGACCCATGACCGTGATGTCGCCATCTTGGACAGCCAGCAAGCCGGTCAGCAACTTGAGCAGGGTCGTCTTTCCTGAACCGTTGGGGCCGATGATGATAAAAAATTGTTCAGCCGCCACATCAAAACAAATTCGGTCCAGAACAGTACGTTGGCCAAACGATTGAGTCAGGTTTTCTACTGAGATTGCTGTCATCATAATGATCCAATCGGTCCAAGGTTGAGGTGGCCAGTCACGTGTTCGACTTTTTCAGTAAGTAAACAAACAGGGGAGCACCAATCATCGCCGTCACAACGCCCACCGGCATCTCCCCCTGTTCTGGTAACGTGCGGGCAAGGGTATCGCAGATCACCAAAAATGCGGCGCCACCCAAAATAGATGCCGGAGCTAGAATACGGTGATCAAAACCCAACACCAGCCGCAGCATGTGAGGTATCACCAACCCGACAAAGCCCACCAACCCGCAATAGCTTACTGTCGCACTAACCATCAAGGTGGTAACCAATAACAATATGGTACTGGTAGTCTTGACATTGACCCCCATGCTGCGAGCCATGTCATTACCGAGAGCAAATAGATTCATAGCGTGGGAACGGGTAAAAATCACCACAAAGCAAGGGATCACAGTCACCCCTAAAGCGATCACATTACCGATATTGACGGCAGAAAGATCACCCATGAGCCAGAAAAGGATATTGTGTAGGCGACTATCTTGGGTCATGGAAATCAAAAACATGATGATCGCCGAACAAAAGGCATTGACCATTACACCAGACAACAGCAGATTGTTAGTTCGCAACCGAGCACTTTGAGCAGCCATAATATAAAGCACCATCAGGGTGGAGAGGCTACCGGCAAACGAGGTCAACCAGACACCGGGAAAACGCGACAATCCCATCAGAATACCGATAATGGCACCAATAGCCGAACCACCGGAAATCCCGAGGATATATGGTTCAGCAAGGGGGTTGCGCAACAAAGCTTGGAATACCAGTCCCCCCAAGGAAAGGGTGGCACCAAGGAAAGCAGCCAACAACACCCGCGGAAAGCGCAAACGCCAAACAATATCATGGAGCAGCGACCCTTCCCCCGTTCCCGTCAGTCCCTGAATCACCGGCGTTAACGCAAAACCTGCGGATCCAGTAGCTAGGCCCAGCACCATAACGACAGCCAGAATCACCATCAGGATCATGGAAACCACAACCATTCGTCTAACAAGCGCCGAGGTGATAAAACTCATAATTTCTCTCCAAACAGTTGGGGATGGATATAGTGCGCCATTTGCTCCAGCCCCTCCACCAGTCGCGGCGTTGGCCGATCAAAGGTATTAGAGGGGGCGATAAAAACTCGGTTATGTGCTACTGCCGGAATCGAAGGCCACTGAAACCAGTCGGCTTTAATCCGTTCAAAGACAGTGGAACGCGCCATGGAGGTGATGATCAGCACTTCTGGCAACAGGCAGATCACCTGTTCACGGGAAAAACGGGGATACGGTGAAGACCCCGCAGCCAGATTGATTCCACCGGCGGTCTCAATAAGCTGGTTGATAAAGGTAGCACTTCCCGCTGAAACGATAGGGGTCACGCCAATTTGAACAAACACCTTGGGCTTATTCGGCACAGAAGCGACTACCTGTTTTACCCTTGCGATGCGGATGCGCATATCGCCGATAATCTGCTGGGCCTTATCGGTAGCGTTCAATAGTTCGCCAACGATTTCAATGCTATCCATCACCGTCTCTATATCCTCAGGATGGAGAGCGACAAACGGAATGTTGAGTGCCGCCAGCTGCGCTGCGCCTTTTTGCAGTTTATGATCTTTAGTGGCGATTCCAATACACAGATCTGGCTTCAAAGCGGCGATCCGTTCCACATCGAGCTGAACATAGGAACCCACCTTGGGCAACTGTTCCGCTTCGGAGGGATAATCGCTGAAACGGGTAGCTCCCTTGAGGATCTCCTGCCGTTCTAGAGCATAAATGATTTCGGTAATGCTTGGAGCCAAGGCCACGACTCGTTTTGGCTCACACGGCACTTCAACAACACGGCCAAGAGAGTCAGTTATGTAATGCGCTTCAGCCATGGCCGTGGCGACAACAAACAGCCCAGCACAGATCAAAAGCAACATTAAACTCAATATCAATAATATACTTCTAGACATTGTTCTGACTCCATGAATTTCTGTGCTTGGCCCATATTCCCGTCCATTTTCGACAAATAGGCTCACTATTAGCTCTCTAATGATCGAAGATCTAGTCTCAAGCCAGCTATTTCTCGCTACGGCTCGTCAAGCCCGACGGCCTGCTAGAGGTCGTAACAAGTAGGTGGCAAAACAGCTTT
>NBLJ01000042.1 GCA_002084545.1 Desulfobacteraceae bacterium 4572_123
CAGTTTCCATCGTTTATCTGGTGTTTCGTCCCAATCCCAAGTACAAGCTCCCTGTATTTGATGAGGAAATCGGTCCCTGGACCGCCCTGGAAAAAAAGACGCTCATTATCATCGGGCTGACATTCGCTTTTTGGTTGACCAAGGGATTCCATGGGATCCACTATTCGGTTACCGGAATGCTGGGTGTTACCTTCCTGGTCCTTTTCGGCATTTTGAAATGGGAGCATATTAATGATAATCTGGAATGGGGAACCGCCCTCTTTATTTTCGGCGGCGGTATTTCCCTGGGTCTGGCCATGGGCTACTCGGGAGCGGCCACTTATTTTGCCAACCTGTTTTTCCCTCTGGTTCAAGGCGGGGGCTGGTTGCTGCTGTTTGCCGGCGTAGCCGTTTTCGGGGCTCTGGTTACCAATGCCATGGCCAACGTGGCTGCCGCAGCCCTGATCTTGCCTATTGTGATTCCAATGGCCAGGCTGGAGGGAGTCGATCCCACGGTTATTGCCCTGTGTCTTGGAATGTCCACTTCATTTGCCATGCTTTTGGTGATCGGTTGTCCGCCCAATGCCATTTCATACAGCTATCGATATTTTAAGGCTGCTGATCTCACTAAAGTGGGACTTGTTGCCACCCCGATTTTGTTGTTTGTTTTAGTGCTAGTGGCATCCACATGGTGGAAAATATTGGGGCTGGTTTAATGGAATCAAGGAGTTCCTAACGTTGATTTTTTTAGAAAGCTAACCTATAATATGTTAAAATCTTAATTTGTAACCCGAAATTTTTAACAAAAAAACACATATGAAAGATATACGCCTTCTTCTTGTTGATGACGAAGATAATTTTCGACAGACTCTCGCCAAACGCCTGGCAAAAAAGGGGATTCCTCCCGAGCAGGCCGAAAATGGAGAGAAAGCGCTTTCCATTCTTGAAAAAAAAGAGATGGATGTTGTGGTGCTGGACGTTAAGATGCCCGGTATGCACGGAATCGAGGTTCTTCACCATATTAAAAAAAAGCATCCCAGGACGGAAGTTATTTTTCTAACCGGTCATGCCGCAACTCGGGATGGTGTTGATGGAATTAAGAGGGGCGCTTTTGATTATCTCAGCAAACCCGTAGAATTTGAACATCTGCTGAGTAAGATCAAACAGGCCCATGGAAAAGTCGTGCGGGAAGAAGAAAAGCTCCGGGAAGCCGAATTCAGGAAGAAAATGAAACAGCAAATGGCAACCACTGAAAAATTGGCTTCCCTTGGAACTCTGGCCGCCGGTGTGGCCCATGAAATCAATAACCCGTTGGCCATTATAAATGAATCGGCAGGCTGGCTGAAATTGATTATAAACAGAAAAGAAATGGCCCAAATGCCCCGCAAGCAGGACTTTGAAATGGCTCTGAATAAAATAGAAACGGGTGTGAACAGGGCCAAAAGAATTACCCATCAGCTTCTGGGGTTTGCCAAAAAGGATGATTCCGTCTTAGCCGAAATTCATCTTGGGAAACTGGCCGATGAAGCCGCACAACTGGTACACAGGGAAGCAGCCAATAAGGATATTGAAATTGTTCAGGAAATAAAACCTGACATCGGGACGATCTGGAGTGATCCCTACCAGCTAAGGCAGGTGTTGATTAACCTTTTAACCAATGCCATTCATGCCACCGGATCCGGAGGCAGAATCACCATCAGGATTGAATCGTTGAACGGAGGAGTAACTCTCACCGTAGAAGACAATGGGCAGGGCATCCCCAAGGAAAACCTGAATAAAATATTCGAACCGTTTTTCAGCACGAAACCTCCGGGTAAAGGGACGGGTTTGGGGCTGTTTGTTACGCGCGGTATTGTTGAAAAGTTGTGCGGGACCATAGAGGTGGAAAGCCGCTTAGGTCACGGGACTTGTTTTTGCATCAGGCTACCGAGATATTGTGACATCAAACAGGATTTGGAGCATGATGAACGTATCCCGTTTTTGGACAATTTAACAAAACGCAAAGGTTCAACCCAATAAGCTTATAAAGGAGAAAAAAGACATGATCAAGATACCAACCAAGGTGCTGTTAGTGGATGATGAGAAAGATTTTATTGAAATGCTTTCCTTAAGGTTGAAAGAGGTGGGAGAAAAAATTACCGTTGCTTACAGCGGTCAGGAAGCGCTTGACACATTGGAAAAAGACAACATTGATGTGGTCATTCTGGATATTAAGATGCCCGGTATGGATGGTATCGAAACCTTAAGAGAAATAAAGAAGCAATTCCCCCTGGTGGAAGTCATCATGCTTACCGGACACGGGAGTACTGAAACGGCTGTTGAAGGAATGAAATTAGGGGCTTTTGATTATCTCATGAAGCCGGCGGATTTTGATGATCTTACTTTGAAGTTGGAAGGGGCCAGGAAGAGAAAAGACGAACAGGAAGAAAGGATCAGAAAAGCCGAAGCCAAACTTCTGGTAAGAAAAAGCGGTGGTATTTTTTCTTAAGACTTTTGTTTTTGGCCGGAATTCGCCACTGATTCGTAAGTGTTGTGCTTTTTGTGGAAACAAACCAATACCCATCACGAAAACACGAAATTATGTTTATTATTATTTTCGTGTTTTCGTGTTCTCGTAATGAATAATTTTAGTTTGGCTTGGGATTTTCAGAGTTAGACAATAAAATAGATATGTACCCCGGTGCCATTTCTCCATGAATACCTGCCCGCCGGCATTCCATATTTTTATTTCTTTACAATGTGTAAACAATCCTGACATACATTTTTTTCCGATAAACTTTCCGACACACCAATTCCCCAAATTATCCTATATTTATAAATAGTTATCCGATATTGCTTATGGCTTATTTTTTGGCACATTCATTGCTGTAAGTTATCTTTATGCTTAGACTGTTTTTTCACAATTTTATACATTATTTCACAAAACCCTGTGATTTTGAAAAACTCATAAAAAAAATACAGGAAGCTGTTCAATCAGGGAGGTGATGGCGGTGAATAACTTCAATGTCCTGCTGGTGGATGATGAACTGGAATTTTTAGCGACTCTGGTAAAGCGGCTGACAAAACGAGGACTCAATATCAGTACGGCAAAAAACGGTGAGGATGCGCTGAAAATAATCGGAGGAAAAGTGATTGATGTGGTGGTTCTGGATGTAAGGATGCCGGGTATTGACGGCATACAGACATTAAGAGAAATCAAAAAGAAAGATCCTTTGATGGAAGTAATTATGCTGACCGGCCACGCCAGCGTAGAAGTGGCCATAGAAGGGATGGAACTGGGCGCTTTTGATTATCTTATGAAGCCTGCTGATATTGATGAGCTATTTTACAAGCTCCAGGACGCGTTTAAGAAAAAAACAATCCAGCGAGAGAAAATCAAAAAGCTTGAGGAAATAATAAGATAGTAAAAAAAACGAAAGGATCGGTATCGAAGTGAATTTTCTTAGAGAGTGGGGTCAATTGATGATGATGGGCGCAAAAGCCCATGCACGGTGGGAGATCGGTGTATCCAACACTATTTTTAGAGATAAAAAACGGCTTTTAATACTCGGTTTGCTGACCATTCCCGTAATATTGGGAGGGATTGCGTTTGCAGATCAGATGGGTGGGGCCCTGCCGAATTTATTGGGCGGCAAGAAAGCTTACGGCCCTGCTTTTTACAGCACCGGTATATTTATCGTCTCGATCCTTATCGGCTTGGGCGCAGGACTGATTACCGGCTGCATCGGTGCAGGCGGGGGTTTCATCATTGCGCCCGCTTTGATGAGCGCGGGTGTTAAAGGTATATTAGCTGTCGGGACAGACCTGTTTCATATTTTTGCAAAGGCCATTATGGGAAGTGTCATTCATCGGAAGCTGGGGAATGTGTCCGTTGGTCTTGCACTGGTTTTTCTGATCGGCGCTATTTTAGGCGCAACCCTCGGCGGTGTCATCAACCGTGTATTTTATGAGATCAATCCGGTGCTCAGCGACGCATTTATCACAACAGTCTATTCTCTTATGCTGGGTTTTCTTGGTACTTACGCCATGACCGACTTTTTCAGGGCAAAAAAGGCTGAACGCGGGGACTTTCATGGAAAGGATGCCCATGGCGGAAAAATAGAAGGAGTACAAATGGGAAATCTTCCCAAAAAGCTTCAGGCCGTCAATATTCCTCCCAAAGTTAAATTTGATTTTGATCTCACACCCACCGGAAGGAGTATTTCATGGATCTTTTTGGTCTTAAGCGGCTTGCTGGTCGGACTTGCGGCCGGTATTATGGGCGTTGGCGGCGGCTTTTTAACCTTCCCGATATTTGTTTATGTCTTGGGTGTTTCCTCCATGACCACAGTCGGAACAGACATTTTTCAGATTGTATTTACCGCCGGCTATGCCGCAATCAGCCAATACGCGATTTACGGGTTTATTTTTTATACCCTGGCCATGGGTATGCTGCTGGGATCCCTGGTGGGGATTCAGGTCGGTGCAATTGTCACAAAGGTCGTTCCCGGTATCACGATCCGCGGTTTCTACGCCATGGCTGTCCTGGCCGGTTTTCTAAATCGTATCTTTGCATTGCCGGCCAAGCTGGGCGCCATGGATATTATTACAATATCAAAAGGCACAGGCGCTTTCTTAGAGTCCATTGGTGTCTGGACCTTTTTCATCGTAATTTCCGGATTCGCGATCTGGGTAATCGGTACGTTCCTTATGAATATCCGGGTGCTTAAAGGTGAGGAGATTAAATCATGATCGAAAATAAGAAAGAATTTTATGGCGGTTTTGGATTACTAATCGGGTTTGCAGTAATATTGGGAATAATATTTTTACCGATCTTCAAGGGCCAAAACGGTTTGCAATATTTAGACAACCTGTACAACTCCATATCAAAAGGATCGGCCTATTACATTCAAACGGTGAAAAAGGAAACCGATACGTTTTCCGGAAAATCTATTCAGGTGGTCATAGAGATGGCAGACGAGGCCCGGGCACAACAGACAGCCTTTCTGTTTATGAAAGGCGGCGCACTGGTCAATGTATCCGGAACCGGTTTGAAGGTGGAGGGAGATTTGAGCAAGATTCTTTCAAACTGTCTCGCCGATGCAGACAGCATGTATATAAATGATGGTCAGACAATCTCTTCCAAATATGGATACAATGAAAGACAAGTCCTGTTTAACTGGTGGAAAGCGCTCAAGTCCATGGACAAGGGCCTAACAAAGCAAAAGGAGTTCGAAGCAGCTAAAGTGGTTTCTCAGGTTGTAAAGAAGGCGGTGGAATGTTCTTACAACTATTATAAAATCGAACCTCAGAAAATATCAGACCGGGTTGGAATTGTTATCTTTTCTCTGGTGTTTTATGTTGTCTATACCCTCTGTTATGGTTTTTCAGTTATGTATATGTTTGAGGGGTGGGGAATGAAGTTGGAACACTAAATACAATTGGTTGGCAATGCTATAGAACAAAATGCGGCTCTATTGCTTTAAAAAGGCTGAAAGCAGGCTTGCAGGGCAAACGCATTTGAATCCCAATACAGGGAGAGCGCTCCACGACGGCGTGCATCTCTTTACAACCGACTGAAACTTGTGCTTAAGCACCCGTAAGCCCGAGCCGCGCCAGAGTTATTAAGAATAATTCGCCGCTAAATTATCCCATTGATTGTTTAAGTCATAATTTCATTCGTCTCGGGCTAAGGCGTGCTAAAGCCCTTCAAACAGTCAGTCGGTTTCCAAGAGAAACACCCCGTCGCTACGCTGCACCGAAATCAAATGCGTTTACCCTGAGCAGGCTTGGGTTCCATCTTGCTTTTAGCCTTTCTTTCTTATATCTTAATAGAAAAGATCGTATTTCAGGTTTCAGGTGTCAGGTGGGGTGGTGAAAATCGCCGTGTATACAGATGGAATTTTAATCCCATTTTTGTTCCATATCTTCTATAGGTTAAGGTGTCAGGTGTCAGGTGTCAGGAATGATGAACACAGGCGCTAAGTCTCACTTTATTTGCGCTTAAATCCGGGATTATTTGATCCATTTTTAAAAGAATATTTAATTGTCATACAGGCAATTTTAGACGGCTATTTTATACTTTAATCTTAACCGGTTATCCGCAGTGTATGCGGGGTATGATTCAAAATAAAGACAAACAATTTGTTGGCAACTCATGTTAAATTAACCGTGTCATTTATTCTGAACCTTAGCCCCTGAAACCTGAAACCTGAAACCTTTATGCTGACACCTGCAACCAAATAACCATGGCAATCTTAGCAAACAACAGTCTTGATTTACACCCAGGTCCTGGCTTTAATTATTCTCGTAGCCGGTTAATGTTATGGGCAAACTGATTAATGGTTTTAAAAAGCTTTTTATAAAGAAGCCAAAACTGGATGCTGCTGATGTGGAAGAGCTTCGAATTGCATTTAAGGATAGGTATCACAGTTTCAAGCTCCTATTAAATGCCAACAAAAGAGCGCTTGAAGTTATGGCCGATATTGAGCGAGTCCTTCAAGGCAAACAATCCTTTGGCATGTCCTTTATCAGGTCAAGTTGCACGGCTGTATCCGTCAATGTTTTTAATATGATAAAAAATATAGACAAGCTCGCCCCGGGCAAGTACGGAAAGCTCAATGAACGGTTCAATAATATTCAGCAAAATATCGACCTCTTGCTGTCACAGAAGAAATCCATGGGAGATGAAAGACTTATTTTATTCCTGGATGCTGTAAATAAGGAAATGACCGATCTTGTGGGAAGCAAGATGGCTAATTTAGGAGAAATAAAAAACAGGCTTCAGATCAACGTTCCCGAAGGATTTGTTATTACAGTAGCCGCCTATGAAAGATTTATCAGGGAAAGCGATTTGCAGGTGGAAATAAACAGGCGCTTTCAGTCCGCCGATGTGGACAATATGGAAAGGCTTTACACCTTGAGTTCAGAAATTCAGCAGCTTATTATAACATCCGATATTCCGGATGATCTGGTTGTTTCCATTATGCAGGCATGTAAACATCTGTCATCAGAAACCGGTGACCGGACAACTCTGGCCCTGCGAAGCAGCGCTCTGGGGGAAGATACACTTGAGGGCTCATTTGCAGGTCAATACAGGAGCGAATTAAACGTAAGTATTGAAAGTATTTTCCAGGCGTATAAGGAAGTTATTGCAAGTAAATACTCTCTTCAGGCCGTCACCTACCGGTTGAACAGGGGATTTAAGGATGAAGATATTTCCATGTGTGTGGGATGTATGGCCATGGTGGATGCTGTTGCAGGTGGTGTCATGTATTCACGTAATCCCGTTGATATTAGGGATGATTCGATTTTTATAAACGCTGCATGGGGATTGCCCAAGTCTGTTGTTGACGGTAGTGATGCCTGTGACCTTGTTGTTGTTTCAAGAAAAGTCCCCATGGAAATTATTCATGAAGATATAAAAACCAAGAAAAGAAAATTTATCTGCTTTCCCGAAGAAGGCGTGTGCCGGATGGAGTTGACCGGAAAAACCCGAAATCTGGCCGCCATTGATAAAAATCAAGCATTAGATTTGGCAAAACTTGCGGTCAAGATTGAAGAATATTATGCAGGGCCCCAGGACATTGAATGGGCGGTTGCCCAGGATGGCGCAGTTTATATCTTGCAATGCCGGCCATTGCAGCAGATGGAGATGGTAAAAAGAGATATTCCCGAATCGGCGATGGAAGCAGATCATGAGGTCGTGATTACCAGAGGGGGGGTTACCGCAAGCCCCGGCGCAGCCTTCGGGGCAGTTTATGTAGTTGAAAAAGGGATAGATATGCTGCGATTTCCCGAGGGTGATATCCTTGTTACACGGCAGGCACTCCCCAGATGGGCCTCCCTCTTAAATCGATCCGCTGCCGTGGTTACTGAGCAGGGCGGTTTTGCAGGACACCTTGCCAGCGTGGCCAGAGAGTTCGGAGTTCCGGCACTCTTTGGGGTGTCCGGTGCTGTAGATCGTTTGAGCCATGGAGAAATGGTGACCGTTGATGCCGATTCTCGTGTAATATATCAGGGGAAAATCGAGTCATTGCTGATAAAATCCGAGAAAAAGAAAAACCTTATGCACGGAAGCCCGGTTTATGAAAATCTAAAACAGGTCAGCAGCCTTATTTTACCCTTAAACTTGCTCAACCCGGATTCTCCTGATTTTAATCCGTCCAACTGCAAAACTTTCCATGATATTACCCGGTTTATTCATGAAAAATCTGTTAAGGAGATGTTCAATTTTGGCAAGGAACACAATTTTTCCGAAAAATCAAGCAAACAACTTTATTATAATGTGCCGATGCAGTGGTGGGTGTTAAATCTGGATGACGGATTTAAAAAAGAAGTGGAGGGAAAGTATGTTACACTCGAAAATATTATCTCTATTCCCATGCTGGCCTTTTGGGACGGGTTCACGGCTATTCCCTGGGACGGCCCGCCCGCAATTGACGGCAAGGGACTCATATCTGTCATGTTTCAGTCAACTGCTAACAGGGCCTTAACCCCTAGTGTTCGTTCGGCTTATTCCGACCGCAACTATTTTATGATCTCGAAAAATTATTGCAGCTTAAGTTCCAGGCTCGGTTATCACTTTTCCATTATGGAGGCTCTGATCAGTGAGCGATCCATTGAAAATTACACAAGCTTCCAATTTAAGGGAGGTGCTGCAGACTATCATAGACGGCTTAAACGAGTACATTTTATCGGAGAGATATTGGAAAAACATGGTTTCAGAGTCCAAATCAATGAGGACAATCTGATCGCCCGCGTGGAGGGTCATAAAATGGATTTTATGAAAAATTACCTTGCAATTCTGGGTTACCTGATGCTTCATACCCGTCAACTCGATATGATCATGGCCAATACTGCCGCCCTGAACCATTACCGATCAAAAATCGATAATGACATTCAGACAATTCTCAAGTAAAAATAAAACCTTGACTGTTTTGAATCCGCATCCTTTGTTTCCATTTTTTTACAATGTGTAAATAATCCTGACAAACCCGCCACGCAAATCTTATCTTAAAAACTTTTCTTAATTATATAAATACCATTATATTAGCATATTAGATGTATTTTCCTTTGTTGCTATTTTTGGCATGCTGATTGCTCTATTTAAGAGTCTAAAAGCATGCGTTTCGGGAGGAAATGATGATGCCGGATCATTTTTCAACACTAAGGAGAGTCATTCTTACCTGTATGGTCCTGGTTCCATTAATCCCATTCATGCTGGCCCTGGGCATTGGTTATTATTATTTCAAAACGTCATTAGAAAACAGCACGATTGCAAGCATGAAAAGAATTGTCCGGGATCACCGGCAAATGATCGATTCCTTTCTCAAGGAGCGGAAAAATGATTTAGATTTTATTATTCATTCCAATACCTTCAAAGATCTCAGTCAATCTGAAAACCTTGAAACCGTCTTTAATAATTTACAGAAAAAATCCCCGGCATTTTTTGATCTGGGAGTTTTCAATCCGTCCGGGGTGCATGTTGCGTATCACGGTCCTTACAGTTTAAGAGGCAAGATTTATAAAGATATGCAATGGTTCAAGGAAGTGATGAAATATGGATATTATATCAGTGATATTTTTTTAGGGTATCGGCAGATACCGCATTTTGTTATTGCCGTTACCCAGGAGAACATGGGCAAAAAGTGGGTGCTTCGTACAACCATTGATACGGTTTCATTCAATAATATTGTAAAAAGTATTCGCATCGGCAAAACCGGAGAGGCCTATATTCTGAATGCAAACGGCTTACTTCAGACAGAACCGCGTTCTGGCGGAAAACTCATGGACAAAAATCCACACAACATCAAATATCCGTCATCCGACACCCGCACCGAAATTTTTATAACTAAAGATGCAAAAGGTAAAAAATATCTATGCACAACCACCTGGCTGCAGAATAAAAAATGGCTGCTGGTGGTCAGACAGGAAAAAGCGGATGCATTCAAAGCACTTACCTCGGCCGTTTATCTGATTATTCTCATCATGGGGGTTGGCGGTTCGGCGATCTTAGTGATTGCGTTTTACCTCACCAATCGTATTGTCGGGAGCATGGAAAAAATGGATGTTGAAAAAGACCGCTTGAACCAGCAGCTTATCGGAGCGAGTCGACTTGCAGAGCTGGGGGAAATGTCTGCCGGTTTTGCTCATGAGATTAATAATCCCCTTCAGATCATCAAAACCGAGCAATCCCTGATCCAAATGACGTTAGAAGACATGAAGAAAACAGGCCAGTTAAAAGAATCGGAATCTTTGGCAGAACTTAAGGATTCTATGGATCAGATCGGTCTTCAGATTTCCCGGTGTTCAGAGATTACCCAGGCAATTTTAAAATTCGGCCGGCAGGACGAACCCAAACCTCAAGATATAGATCTTAAAAACTTTATTCCGGAAGTCACCTGTATGGTGGCTCAAAAGGCCATTGTCCATGGAATTTCAATCGAGCAGGATATTGCCGAAAATACGGATTCCATACACGGGGATCCAACCCAATTCCAACAAGTTTTAGTGAATCTTTATAACAATGCAATAGATGCGATTCTCGAACGTCATGGAACTTCGGGAGGCAAACTGATTATCAAAGCCGGGCCAACACAAAACAACCGGGTCGAAATTATGGTTATTGACAATGGCCAAGGAATAAGTCCCGAAAATCTGAATAGAATTTTTTCACCGTTTTTTACGACCAAATCGGTGGACAAAGGAACCGGCTTGGGTCTTTGGATATGCTACGGCATCATCGATGATATGCGCGGCAGTATAGAGGTCAGCAGTAACGTGGATATCGGAACGACCGTCACCATCCTGCTACCGGCAGCAGTTTAAACTAAATTCAGAACTACTGACCTATTGTAGATTCAGATTCAACATATTTTAATGAAGAATTCACACTTTGAAGGCATATAAAAGATGAACGTCGAACATCGAACGTTGAACATCCAATAATGTATTCTACCATTTATAATAAAGACAAAGCGACCCGCCCGCCTCGCCTGAGCGAGCCAACAAAAGGACAAAAAGCATTGAGTACGGCTCGCGATGGCGGGCAGGAGCGCCTTCCACATTCGACGTTTTTACCCTGTGAAACTTTTTTTCTATTTAACTGGGGCGACGTTGAATGTTCGATGTTCAAATTGTTACATTTAAAATTACGACTAACCCCCCATATTAGGTTGAAATTATGTATACAGTCAGGAGTTCTGAAATGAGTCTAAACAATTCGTTAACAAGGAGGTAATTATGAAGAAAATGAGGATGATGATAGTGGATGATGAGGAAAGATTTTTGTCAACCATGAAAAAATTGCTTCTGAAAAAAGGGTATGATGTGGTGACTGCCTCAAGCGGGGCAGAGGCCCTGGAAATAATGAGTGTTCAAAATATTCATGTGGTGATTCTTGATGTTAAAATGCCGGGTATGGATGGGAATGAAACGTTACGGGAAATTAAGAAGCGATTTCCATTGGCCGAGGTGATCATGCTCACCGGACACGCCACCATGGAATCCGCGGTGGAAGGATTAAAATCAGGGGCCATGGATTATTTAATGAAGCCGGCGGATCTGGATGAAATCATCAGGAAAGCAGAGGACGCCTTTGCAAAAATAAAAAACCTGGAAGAAAAAATTCGTGTGGCCCGGATGCGGAAGATAGTGAAATCGCCGAGTGAAATTATTCAGGATTCATAGAACCTTTTTTTGCTAAGATTTCTATGGCTATTTGGTTTCAGGTTTCAGGTTTCAGGTGTCAGGGGAAATCCATCCTGAGGGAACGATTCATTTTTTACGCCACACACTGCCGTTTCCTCAGCTAACTGCCAGCAGCGTTCTCGTTCTGGGACTTTCCGTCCCCATGTGTTCTCTAATCCATTCAACAACAGACATCGATGGGTAATCCACACAACTTTTTATAGACCTCAAAATGCTCCACGTTCATAAGATTTCTATGGGTCAACTCGTTTCCCCCTTAATCCTTAGCCCTTAAGCCTGACACCTGACACCTGACACCTAAAAAAAGCTTCGGAGCCACGGTTTGTCAATAGAAAGGCATCAGCATTTACCAACGGTCTTGATTTCCACCCCATAGAACCTTTTTTCGCTTTTCAGCCAAGCATAGGGAACCCATTTTCTTTTTTTACACTGTGTAAACAATCCTGACATACACATCCGCAGATTCCACCGGTAAAATTTCTCATAGCTAATTAAATTCCAGTTAATTTAGATGGTTATCCATTTTTTTTTATTTCTTAATCTGGCATAAAGATTGCTATTATTAAACACAAACCTTGTATGAAGAGATTATGGAGCAAAATTATTTTTCAACAAATTATACAATCTCTTCGCGATTCTATTTAACGCGGCTTCGCCGCTCTAAAAAAGGAAATCCCTATACTATCGAGTTATGAACTAACGTCTTGGAATTTCTACAACTTAATGAAAATATAGGACATTTTTTGAGGCTTGAACGCTGCAGCGAAGCCCTTAATTTCGTGTGAGGAGAATGTGTGAAACAGACAATGAGTACTGACAGCCAGTCCGCCTTCTGGAAGAATAAGCCGGGCTATAAACCGATTTTATTTATTGCCGCAGCCGTGGTTTTTATTGTTATGGTTGTTATGCCGCCACCTCAGAGTATGATCGATATGGTGACAAAAATCAGCCCTCCCGGATATAAGCTGGCAAAGGGGTGTTCAACCATTGTTGAAACGGTTAACCAAAAGTTACGGCCCAAGGCCTTTAAAGCATCCCGTCAGGACAAGATAATAAAAGGGGAAAAACCCCTGATGGATGAAAAAGCGGTTGCCCGGAATGCTAAAATTATGATTGCCATATTGTTTTTAGCCGCTTTTTTATGGGGTACCGAAGCCCTGCCTCTGGGCGCCACGGACATTATGGTGGGGGTTTTGATTTATCTTTTTGCGATCCTGCCCATTAACGAAATTTCCAGGGCATATATGAAAGATGCCGTGTTTTTCATTTTCGGCATCCTGGCGGTAGCGGTTGGCGTTTCCAAAACCGGCCTTGATAAACGGATCGGCCTGATTCTTCTGAGCCGGATTAAAAGCGCTAAATCTTTTGCCTTTATATTTTTTCCGCTACTGGCTTTGTGCGCCGGATTTTTATCCGAACATGCCCTGGTGGCCCTTTTGATTCCCGCACTTATGGGGGTGTATAAGGTTACCTGCAAAATGCACGGGGTTAAAAAAGACCGGGCCCTAGCCATTTTTCTTTTTCTCGGGGTCTGTTTTGCAGCCAATCAAGGAGGCCCGGGTTCTCCGGCAGCGGGAGGACGCAACGCCATTATGGTCGGTTATTTCATGGAATATGGGATGCCGATTTCTTTTTTGCAGTGGATAAAATATGGCCTGCCGTTTGTTCCGTTTATGGCGGTGGTCATCGGAGCTTACATGTATATCCTCCTTAAGCCCAAATTCAAGGTCTTGGATGTTAATCCCAGTGAAGTGGTTAAGGCTGAAGTTGCGAATATGCCGAAGTTTGGCGGCCAAGAAGCCATAATGGCTATCATCTTGATCCTTTTAATCACTGGATGGATTACGTTGAGTAAAATTGCCGGTCTTGGCGGCCCCACGCTTTACGCGGTAATGGCAATGTTTGTATTCCGCATTGTTTCCTGGGACGACATCCAGGCGGGCGTGGCCTTTGACGTGGTCGGGCTATATGCCGCCGCCTGTGCCATGGGGGTTGGTCTGAAATTTACCGGAGGCGCCCTCTGGCTGGCCAGTACTTTTGTCAATCTCCTGCCGGATTTTATGACCAAAGGTGAAGGCCTGGTCATAGGGGTCAGCCTGTTGACCGGAACCATGACCAATTTTATGAGTGACGGCGCTACGGTTGCCGCTCTGGGGCCGATTGTTCTTCCCATGGCGACACTTGCCAATGTTAATGTTTGGAAAGTGGGACTGGCTACCGCTTTTTCCTCCTCATTTGCGAATTTTCTGGTGGTCGGAACTCCTAACAATGCCATTGCCTTCGGCATGAGCCGGGATTTTGAAACCGGTGAACGGTTGCTGGATGTAATGGATTTTGTGAAATACGGACTTCCGGTAACTATTCTGGCCTGGCTCGTCCTCTGGGGTTGGGCAGTTTTCGGATACTGGAAATTTTTATCCTGGTAGAATCAATTATTTCATCAGTCCGGCATTCTATTCAGATCATCCGCCTTTTTAAAAAAAAGATACAAAAATATTCCAATGGCATTGTATCAAAGAAAATTCATATACAAAAATCTTCAAAGAAAGATCACGACGATCATCCTGTGTGTTGCCATTTTCCCTTTGATCTTTCTTGGAGAAACAATATATTATCGGTTCGCCAAAACATATGAAGAAAAGATTGAAGATCAGATAAAATACCGGACAAGATCCTTGTCTGATGCGGTGGAAGTTTTCTTAAGGGAACGAACCGCCATCCTTGCCACTATTGTGGACACCCGTTCTTTTGATGACTTAAAACAACAGGAGAATCTTGCCCGAATGTTTAAAGTGATCAGCCGGCGTACGGACGGCCTGATTGACTTGGGCGTTATCGACAGCGCCGGTCAACACCTGGCATATGCCGGGCCATATGATTTAAAAGGATTAAATTATTTTCAACAGGCCTGGTTTAATGAGGTTATGACCAAGGGCAAATATATCAGTAATGTTTACATGGGATACCGGAAATTGCCGCATTTTGTTATTGCTGTGCGCGGATACAGCAATGGCCGGGGCTGGATTTTGAGAGCAACCGTGGATTCGGACATTTTTAACCAACTTGTCAGGACCGCCCAGACAGGAATGTCAGGTGATGCTTATATCATCAATAAAAACGGGATTTATCAGACAGCTCCTCGTTTTTCCGGTAAGATATTAGGCAAATCAAATATTTCCTTAACGCTTTTTGGTCAAGGCACTACGGTTGCCAAAAAAATTAAGGCTAACAGCAAAACAAAACATGTTGCCGGGACCTGGTTGAAAAATAATGAGTGGCTCTTGGTGATCACCCAGGACGTCGGAGATGAGAAAGGCGGGTTATTGACAACCAGAAATACGGAAATCATAATTATTGTATTTGGCTGTCTGGCAATAATTATGACCACATTTTTTGCAATGCGTATCATCTTCAACCACTTGGAAGAAGTTGACAAGGAGATTAGCGAACTTAATGATCAACTGATTCAGTCTGATAAAATGGCTGCCTTGGGAAAGATGGCTACCGGAATTGCCCATGAGATTAACAATCCCCTTGCGATAATCGGTGAAAAAGCAGGATGGATGCGGGATTTGCTGGACGAAGAGAAATTTCAGGAGAGTGAAAATTTTAAAGAGTATGAACAATCCGTGGATAAAATTGAGGAACACGTGGAAAGGGCTCGCAAAATAACCCATAATATGCTCGGATTTGCCAGAAGGATGGAGCAGCGTTTAGATGATGTTGATATTAATAATGTGTTAAATCAGACCATAGAACTTTTGCAAAGTCATGCACAGATAAGCAACATCAAAATAAGCAAAGATTTGCAGTCTGAACTGCCGATTATCGCAAGTGATCAATCTCAGCTTCAGCAGGTATTTTTGAACCTGATAAACAATGCCATTGATGCTGTGGAAAAGGATGGATTGATTGAAATCAAAACACGGAAAAAGGATTCTCATATTGTAGTCGCTATAAAAGATAACGGTCCGGGTATGGATGAAGAACATCTGAAAAAGGTCTTTGATCCCTTTTTCACAACAAAAGAGGCCGGCAAAGGGATTGGTCTGGGTTTGTCGGTGAGCTATAATATTATTAAAAAATTAGGCGGTACCATAAAAGCGGAAAGCAAACTATCAGAAGGGGCTGTTTTCAGCATAAAGATTCCGATTAAAATTCCGGATAAAAAATGACGGTTTCGTAAAAAGTCCAACTTCTGCGTTGTGCTGCATTTCGCAATCATTCAACGTACGAAAAGTACGCCTCATAAACCCATTAAACTTGAAGAACTATTGCGGAAAATGGGGGCGGCATTTGAAAGAAAATCCGTGCATGATAAAAAAATACGCGATGCCAAAATACAGGAACTGATTCGATATCCCAGCAAGGTGTTTGATCAAGATTAATAATAACCCATAGCTCCTTCCCCCCGGCGCACCTCTGCTGTCGAGATTTAAGGCGGTTGTATTCAGGGTTAGCGCCCCTGGATGACTCCTCTCTGCGAAAGGGGGGCCGGAAGGGAGGGATGGGTTGAATCTCCAAATGATTGTTTATTTATAAGTGAAAAGGGGGCAATCATGGTTTTTCCGGTTTCCGGTGTTGAAGTTTTTCCTTTAGTTCCGTTTATTGTTGCATTTATTGTTTCCTTTTTTACCTCCATGGGAGGGGTATCCGGCGCCTTTTTGCTTCTCCCTTTTCAAATGAGCATCTTAGGGTTTACCAGCCCTGCGGTGAGTCCCACAAATCTGGTTTACAACATCGTTGCGATACCCAGCGGAGTCTATCAATATATCAAAGAAGGAAGAATGGCGTGGCCTCTGGCCTGGGTGATCATTGCAGGCACACTGCCGGGTGTCTTTATAGGTGCTGTTTTTAGAATTAAATACCTTCCGGATCCCAAAAACTTCAAATTTTTTGTGGGGTGTGTTTTGCTTTACATCGCTATTCGGCTGCTTTATGACCTGACCGGGAGAGCCGGCTCAAAAAAGAAAAAAACCAGGGAACTTGAGGAAAAATTCAAGGAAAGGTCAAACCAAATCCGCTCCGGGAAACAAGCGGGGCAATTATTGCGCCTTTTTTGATGACAATTTTCGGACTGCCGGTTTATACCATTGCCGGCGCTGCATTGCTGGGAACATTTTTAACATCTATTGCCGGTGTCGCCTTTTATACCATAATTGCTCCCATATACGCGGATACAGGTCTGGCGATCGCTCCGGATTGGATGCTGGGTGCGCTCTTTGGTGCCGGCGGTTTTTTTGGAATGTACTGCGGTGCCAGATTACAAAAATATTTTCCGGCCAGAGCTATAAAACTTATATTGGGAATTGCAATTCTCTTTCTTTCATTAAAATATATTATCAACTTTTTGATATAATCGCCTATAATAGGGGACGTCCGTGCAGAACGTTCACAAGTCTAAATTGATGTCATCTATCTCCGGCTTCTATGACCTGCTTGACAAAATCTCAGTCACCGAGTATCCGCTGATCAGCAACCTCCCTTTCACCGCGCCTTCGACTGGCGAGAACCGCCGCCCAGCCGCCCATGTTCCGTATTACCTGAATCTTGCATAAGTCGGAGGCTTTCATATGCACGGCACTTAAGGGCGAAGTCATAGTAAACTATTACGAGCCCTTAATTACGCAGCAGATGGAAGCCTCCGGCTTACCCTTAGGTGTTGCGATCGCTTGCCAAAATTTAGCAGAATAGCGCAAAAACTGTTATATTTGCAGGGGAATTGGCTTTTTTTATATCGATAACCTATTGAAACTATTGCAATCCATGTGGTTGCATATTGGCATATATTTTGCTCCATGCTGTTACAGATGAGCGCTTTAATATTTTTTGGCCCTGATAGACTAAAATCAGGAAGCTTTTGCCATTAAGCACACAAACGAATATTTTGCAGTTTTTTTATCTTTTCCCGCGTGTTTTAGGGAAGATAGAGACGTACCATGCGAGAAAATATTAGTAAACTCAAAGGTC
Organism: Desulfobacteraceae bacterium 4572_123; assembly: GCA_002084545.1. Classification (GTDB taxonomy): domain Bacteria; phylum Desulfobacterota; class Desulfobacteria; order Desulfobacterales; family 4572-123; genus 4572-123. The sequence goes on from NBLJ01000042.1 coordinate 17,641, forward strand.
TGTGGAAAAGGGAGCTGTGCCTGGCAGTTATGACGATCTGCATGATTTCGGCTATCATATTTTTCAATGGCCTGTGCAGCAAAGCATCGGCACCTATATCCTCGCCCATACCCAACAATATAGTTCATATATGGGCCAATACGGGAGAAGACAAGGTGACCCAGGACGAGCTGCGTGCCACGAGCGATCCCAATGCGGTGCTCAATTCGGTGTGGGATGGAACAGGCGTCTCCCTGTTTGGCGCTCGCAATGAAGTTGTGGCCTTCAACCTGGTCCTCGAAGCACCTATTTCAGATGCCACGGGCGTAATGGTAACCTTAACCTCACTTCAAGGGCCCGGCAATGACGCCATCACCACCACAACAGCCAGTGGTAATGCTGTTTTTAACTATGTTGGACGAAATATCGAGTTGTTTTTCGTTCGATATTTGGAAATCCGGGGCCTTAGCGTGGATCTGGCCTATAATGCCTATGACGAGCGGCATATCCCTGAACGCTGCCGCCGTCCCTATGTGGGAGAGGGCTATGGCACAGGCATTTGGGAGGATAGACCGTGTTACAATAAGATGTATCCTGAGATCGCAGTGCCGCTGGAATTCCACTCGCCTTTCACGATCGCTGCTGGAACCAGCCAGTCTATCTGGGGGGATATCTACATTCCGAAAGGCACAACCCCCGGTGTTTATACAGGCACCATCTCCGTCACTGAAACCGGGAGCCTCCCAAGAGAGATCCAGATCAGGTTGAAAGTTCTCAAATTCACACTTCCCGACCTGCCCAGTGCCAGGACCATGGTGTATTACAGCTCTGAAAACATCAATGATCGATACCTGGGAGAGGAAAATATGTACCCAGACCCGGGAACCCCTGAATATACCCAGTCCATCCAACTGATTGACCGGCATTTTCAACTGGCCCATCGCCACAAAACATCTCTCATTGACAGTGAAACAGCGATCTATCGGATGGATGATGCCTGGACATCTCGCCTCAGAGGAGATCTCTTCGAGGCTGATCGAGGGTATGATGGTGTCGGCATCGGGATGGGCAACGGCGTCTTCTCTGTGGGGACCTACGGCAGTTGGCCATGGCAGGGGGGCACAGAGCAGGATATGTGGGCCAATACCACGGCCTGGGTCAACTGGTTCGATTCCAAAGCATTTGCCACCCCAACAGACTATTTTCTTTATCTCATCGACGAGTCCAGCGATTACCCCCAGATCGAGCAGTGGGCCCAGTGGATGGACAGCAACCCGGGTCCTGGCCGGCGAATGATGTCCCTGGCAACCATTTCATTGCCCGATGCCATGGCCCATGTCCCTAATCTTGATATTCCCACCAGCGGATCTGGCATAGGCATTACCTCTCAGTGGGAAGATGCCTTGGAAAACCTTCGGGCGGATACATCAAAACGCTATTTTATGTACAACGGGAACCGGCCTGCTTCCGGCTCATTTGCCACGGAAGATGAAGGTGTGGCCCTCCGTGAACTGGCCTGGGGACATTATAAGAAGGGCGTTGACCGCTGGTTCTACTGGGAGTCTACATACTACGTCAACTTTCAGTGCTATGGTTACAGCGATCCGAGAAGTCAGACCAATCTTTTCCAGCAGACGCAAACCTTTGGCTGCTACGGGCGTGATGATCCGGTGTTGGGAGAGGCCGGATGGAACTATACAAATGGTGACGGTGTCCTGTTTTACCCTGGCACGGACACGCGTTATCCGCTGGAGAGTTACGGGGTGTTGGGACCAATCGCATCCCTTCGCTTAAAGCATTGGAGACGGGGCATTCAGGACGTGGATTATTTATCCCTGGCCGCAGCCATCAATCCTACATGTACAGGCGAAATCGTCAACGAAATGGTTCCCAAAGTCTTGTGGGAGTGTGGGGTAGCAGACTCCGGTGATCCCACATGGGTGCTAACAGACATCAGCTGGTCCACTGACCCTGATACCTGGGAGTCGGCCCGGTCTGAATTAGCGGCCATCATTGAGGGCGCATCCGTTGCCGTAGGTATCATCCCGGCAGTTCAACTCCTGTTGTTTTAGGGGCAGCCATGAAAGGAAAAATCTGGAAAAGAATTCTTCTCGGTCTTGGCGTTTTGAGCCTCTGCTGCCTCTTTCCCATAGGGCCGGGCCTGGCTCAAAACAGTCATCATCGTCTTCATGCCGGCAACCTTGTCTACAAAGGCGCTTTTGCCTTCCCTCCGGATGATGCGTGGGCCTACAGCGGTCATGCCCTCGCCTATTATCCTGATGGCGACTCCACAGGCCCGTCCGACGGCTACCCGGGCTCCCTCTATGCAGCGGGCCATGCAAATGACGACCTGGTGGGTGAAATGACCATTCCAATACCTGTGAAATCCCATAGTTTCGGCGACCTGCCCAAGGCGGCCGTGCTCAGACCCCTGACAGATATCACCGGAGGCTTGAAAGACGACTGCACCTAAAATGACGAGTGCCAATATCGAGAGGTGGACGGTTTGCAGTATCTGCCGAATATCCATAAGATCGCATGGAATCTGGGGGACTGGTATAATGTTTCTGAACATGATCAGGACTCTCTCGGATGGAGCAATCTTGACATGACCCATGCACAGGGCGTGTGGCATATCGGAGAGCGGAGCCCCTCCGATGAATTCCATAACGCAATAACCTGTAATTACCTTCTCAAGGCCCCCGAATTCTTTGCCGGCGAGTACATGGATGGAAAATGGCTCATTGCCGGCAGCCATCGAGAGGCAGGCGCATTCGGCGGCTCTCA
>NBLJ01000154.1 GCA_002084545.1 Desulfobacteraceae bacterium 4572_123
TGAAGTTCTCGATCTTCGTTCAATAAAGCCATTGGACAAACCGCTGTTATTGGAATCGGTAAATAAAACAGGTCGCTTGGTAATCGCTGATGTTGGGTGGAAGACTTATGGTATAACCGCTGAAATAGCCGCCACAATTGCCGAGGAGGCATTTGGGGCACTCAAAGCGCCGGTTTGCCGCGTATCATTGCCTGATGTTCCTGCACCTGCCAGTGCACCTTTGGAGAAAGCCTACTATCCCTCGCAATATGATATTATTAGATCAATAAAGCATGTTTGTGCTGGGTAATAAGGAAGATGAAATAACGAATCACCATACAGAACTCATTTTCATAATCGGCGGCAGAGAAATATGGTACAAAAAAGATGGAAAAACCCAAAGAACAGGTATAAGATATCGGCAGGTTGCGTAAACAGGTTGGTGATGTCTATAATGAGAAGTATAAGATGCTTGTCATGAAAGCCGTTTATGACAATTACGGATGGTTTAAAGAATTATACGGTCAAAAATGAGTATTCTAATAAAAAGTCACAAAACAGATTAAGAACATTTAGTTTTTGACAAAATTAAGTTAGGTATATTTTAATTAAAGACCGTTTTGAACCGTCACGGATGACAGTAAAAACGGAGTTTTTGAACATTAGGTAACTTAAAGATAATGCCCAGGCTGTTGCATAGAAATGTTTTTGTAATTTTAGGAATAGATCTTTTCCTCCTGTCAGCTTCCATTTATTTTGCCCACTTGATACGTTTTGATTTTACCATCCCACAAAAACATCTGATATTGCTTTATCAAATACTGCCTTTTGTACTGATTGTTAAAATTGTCTGTTTTTATTTTTTCGATCTCTACCGTGGCATGTGGCGGTATACCAGCATTGCTGATTTGTTAAATATCATTAAAGCCTCAAGTGTAAGCTCACTGGTTATTATTTGTTTAATTCTGTTCAGTCATAGCAGATTCATCGGTTTTCCGCGGTCGGTTTTTGTCATGGACTGGTGTTTTACTGTATTATTGATTTCCGGATACAGGCTCTGTATCCGTCTTTATTTTGAACGAATTAGCAATGGTAAGACTTCATCCATACCAACCCGCCAGGTTTTGACTATGTTTTTCAAAAAAATGGCTGAAACAAAAAGACTTCTCATTATCGGAGCAGGCAATGGTGGTGAAAAGATCTACAGGGAAATACACGACAATGCCCGGCTTCAGTATACGGTGGTCGGTTTTCTCGACGATGATTTTTCCAAAGTCGGCAAAAAAATTCATGGCATTCCGGTCTTGGGCCAAATCAGTGATATCAAAAGAATGGCAAGAAAATTAAACGCGGATGAGGCCCTGATTGCGATTCCTTCTGCGACATCAGAACAGATGCGTAAAATTCTTACCCATTGCAGGAAAAGCGGGATCAAATTTAAAACCATTCCCGGCATTGGAGAACTCATTAACGGTAAAGTTACGGTGAATACGATTCGAGAGGTGGATTACCGTGACCTTCTGGGACGGGATGTGATCAGACTGGATGAAGATAAAATAGGGGCATACCTTCAGGGGCAGTGCGTCATGGTTACCGGGGCAGGTGGTTCCATAGGTTCTGAGCTTTGCAGACAAATTGGCAGATACAAGCCCGATAGTATTGTCATGTATGAAAGGGCTGAAAGCCCATTGTACGAAATTGAACATGAGCTCAAACAGGATTTTGGTGATATTAAAACCATTCCTGTCCTTTCTGATATTCAAAATAAAGAGCAACTTGAAAAGGCTTTTGATGCTTACGGGCCCCAAACTGTTTTTCATGCCGCAGCCTATAAACATGTCCCCATGCTTGAAATGCAACCCTGGAAGGCTGTGGATAATAATATCCAAGGAACAGCAAATCTCGTTGAAATTACCAATAAATTTAATGTTGAACGATTTGTTTTTGTCTCTACCGACAAAGCGGTACGACCGGTAAATATAATGGGTGCTTCAAAACGGATAGCTGAAATGTTGATACAGAGTCAAAACGGTTGTGGGCTTTCACATACAAAATTTATGACAGTTCGTTTTGGTAATGTTGTCGGGAGTGTCGGCAGTGTAATACCTCTTTTTAAAAAACAGATTAAAAGGGGCGGTCCAGTTACCGTTACACATCCTGAAGTAACGCGATTTTTTATGACAATCCCTGAAGCATGTCAACTAATTCTTCAGGCAGGTGCCATGGGCAAGGGCGGTGAGATATTTTTATTTGACATGGGTACATCCATAAAAATTGATGATATGGCCAGGGATCTCATTCGACTCTCTGGATTTGAGCCTGATGTGGACATCAAAATCGAATATATCGGTCTCAGACCGGGTGAAAAACTTTCCGAGGAGCTCGTCATTGAAGGAGAAGATGTTATTCCTACCAGCCATGAAAAAATCATGGTGCTAAAGGGAATGGATTGCAATTTAGAGATTTTAAACGGTAATATAAATACGTTAATTCAAATAGCCAATGACCAAAATATAGAAAAAATTAAAGCAAAGCTTCAAAAAATTGTGGCCGAATACCGGCCCCCTTAACATCTGCTTTTTTGACGATATTGAAATTGATTGAATATTTATAGGGCCAGAAGCTTCGCCCCCTAATTGGAACAATGGCCCCGGTGAAATAGAAAAAAGTTTCACTGGGTAAAAATGATGGGTTTGGCGGCATAAACAGGGTGCCATTCAGTTACAATTGATATCATTAAGTTGTAGAATTTCCGAGACGTTTACTTGCGTTTTTACAAGGAAACTTCGCAAAAGGTTTAATATGAAAAGTGAGAGTGATTTAAAAATTGAAAAGCTGCTGAAAAAAGGCGTTAAGATTCCCAATCCCGAAAGTATTGAAATCGGCCCTGAAGTTGACACGAATAGAATTTCCGGTGATGGAGTAGTGATTTATTCCGGGTGTAAAATCTTTGGCCGATCAATGCTGATACTCCAAGGATCAATATTAGGATATGAAGGCCCTGTCACCATTGAAAGCTGTCAAATTGGACCTCATGTTGAGCTTAAAGGGGGCTTTTTCAGGAATGCCGTTTTTCTGAAGAAATCGAGTATGGGTTCAGGTGCCAATGTTCGGGAGGGTACCATACTTGAAGAAGAATCCAGCGGTAGGCCACCCCGTCTCTAATTGGCGATGTGCCCAGGGGGGTTATGCTGAATCAGCGCCCGATATTTTTGGGAGGGCAGGGCGGTCTTGTGGGGCCGTGCCGCCTGGAATTCGGCACTGTCATAGCAGCCGGTTCAATATTTCGAAAGGACGAATTAAGGCCTGAACGCCTGCTTTTTGGAGGCAATGGCAAAAGTGGAAATATTCCGTTTATGCCTGGAAAATATTATAACATCAAACGGATAACGATGAATAACATTATTTATATTGCAAACCTGATCGCTCTCGAACACTGGTATACTCATGTACGCTCTCAGTTTTTATCAGATGATTTCCCGGAACCTCTTTTTGATGGCCTAAAAGAAAAGCTCGACATGGCAATTGGTGAAAGAATACATAGATTTAAAGCGCTAAGCCAAAAGATGTCTGAATCTGTAAGAGCCTATCAATACCATGAAAAAGAAAACGAATCGAACCTCGTTCTGCAGCAGAAGAATGAGCTTTATAAGAGATGGACTGAACTGGAAGAAAATTTTAAATCTCATCGGAATACAGAAGAAAAGACGAGTTTGAGAGATGTTTTTCTGGAAAAGATCGATATTGGCATCAAAACATCAGGCAAGGATTACATTTCAGTGATAAAAGAACTATCAATTGAAGATAAAAATGCCGGTACCGGTTGGCTTCAAGAAATTGTCGACTCCATAATTGCTGAAGCACTGAAGATCATGCCGTCATTTACCTAACCCGGACAAACCGGAAAAGTGACTAAAGTGAACTAAAGTTTGAAGTGATCTAAAGTTAAGGAGTTGCTACGCTCCAGCCTTTATATAAATTGGTAATATTCCTTAACTTTAGACACTTTAGATCACTTTAGACACTTCACACTTAATTAGCTTGGATAAATTTTTTGACATAAAATATTGGCCACTTTAAATCATAAGGAATATATAGTAATTACAATAAGAAATATAAGAAAAATTAAAGGAAATGATTATGGGTGAATTGTTTGGCACAGACGGAATACGGGGTGTTGCCAACCAGTATCCGATGATACCTGAGATGGCCGTAACCATCGGAAAAGCTGTTGCGGCGATTTTTAAAGGAGATCATAAGCCATCAAAAATTGTCATGGGTAAGGATACCCGTATTTCCGGGGATATGCTGGAACATGCTCTGGTCTCCGGGATTTGCTCTATGGGTGTGGATGTATATCTTACAGGGATTCTTCCGACTCCCGGTGTGGCTTTTATAACGTCCTCTACCGGTGCAAATGCCGGCATTGTTATTTCTGCATCCCATAATCCTTATTATGATAACGGAATAAAAATCTTTAAAAATAACGGGTATAAGCTCTCCGATGAAGAAGAAGATGAAATTGAACAGCTTGTATTTAATAAAAGCATGGCTTCATCGCCAAAATCGGTGCAGCATACCGGCCGTGTTTATAACATCGAGGATGCCGGCTGCACTTACGCAAATTTTCTGAAATGCACAGTTCCGGAGAATCATAATTTTAAAGACTTGAAAATCGTCATCGATTGTTCAAACGGCGCAACATTTGAAGTTGCACCGGCAATTTTTACCGAACTTGGGGCAAAAGTTAGAACACTTTATAATAACCCTGACGGTAAGAATATTAATGATAACTGTGGATCCCAACATCCCGAGAACCTGAAAAAAAGTGTTGTTAAAAATGGAGCCGATATCGGCTTTGCCTTTGATGGAGACGGGGACAGGCTTATTGCTGTTGATGAAAAAGGGGCGGTTGCAACCGGTGACCAGATACTGGCGGTTTGTGCAAAGTTCATGAAACAAAAAGGGCTGCTTAAAGGCAATCGGGTGGTCAGCACGATCATGAGCAACATAGGGCTCGGGCAGGCTTTGAAAGAAATGGGTATAAAACATTTGACGGCAAAGGTTGGGGATCGGTATGTTATGGAAAAAATGGTTTCCTCTGGGGCTATTCTGGGGGGAGAAGATTCCGGCCACATGATTTTCTTGAACTACCACACCACCGGAGATGGTATCCTTGCCGCCATAAGACTGATTGAAGCCATGAAGGATGAATCAAAACCGATTTCCGAGCTTTTTAAAATAATGACGGTTTTTCCTCAGGTCCTCATGAACGTAGATGTAATGCACAAACCGGACCTCAAAAGTGTTGCAGGCATTGCAGATGCAATAAAATCGGTTGAATCTGTTCTGGGCAAAAAGGGCAGGGTGGTTGTTCGTTACTCCGGAACACAGCCAATATGCAGGGTCATGGTGGAGGGACCGACCGTGAATGAAACCCGAAAGTACTGCAAACAAATCGCTGATATTGTAAGGGATACTCTTAGAGAGAAAGGCAAAATATAAGTGCCTATTAAAACTTTAGCTCACTTCACACTTTACACTTTAGCTCACTTCCCAAATTAATCCCTGCTTCCTAATATTCTGAGCAGCATAAGGAACAGGTTTATAAAATCTAAATACAATGTCAAAGCACCTAAAATAGCACCTTTTCTAAGGGTTCCGCCGTCAAGCCCGTCTGGCTGTGAAAGTGCCATTGTCCTGAGCTTCTGAGTGTCATATGCTGTCAACCCCACAAAAACGATCACACCGATATAACTGACAATCAGGCTCATTCCCGAACTGCGTAAAAATAGGTTGACAACCGATGCAATGACAATACCGATGAGTCCCATAAACATGAACTGACCCATTGCGGTTAGATCGCGTTTTGTTACCATACCGTAAATACTGGATGCGATAAAAGTGGCGGCACAGATAAAAAATGTTGATGTGATGGAAGATCTTGTATAAATAAGGAATATTGCAGAAAGAGTTGCACCGTTTAAAGCAGCATACAAGATAAACAAGGAGGTTGCGGTCGACGCCTGCATTTTTTGAACTCTTGCACTGATGCTGAAAACAAGTGCAAGTTCACCGATGATTAATCCAAAAAATATGATTTGATTTCCAAAAATTAATCTCATCATGGTTTCGCTGTTTGATACAAAATACGCCACAAAACCTGTAATTCCAAGGCCGATGGCCATCCAGTTATAGACACTTCGTATGAATTCGTTAACTTGAATTTGGGTCCGTGTCCTTTTAAGCGGAATTGATTGCATTATGTCCTCCTGTATATCAGTTTCCGGTCGTCAGGGGTCAGATAATCATTAAACAATTTATCCCCGATCTCCGTAATCTGTTACGGAATATAGTTTGATGGAATTGTCTTCCATTAAAATTAGTTCCCATATATAACACAGAAAATGGGTTTTGCAAGATTAAATCGCTGATTATTTTTTTCCCAGATATCGTCAACAAGTTATACAATCGCTTCGCGATTCTATTTAAGTCAAAAGAGCTCTGATTATCATGAAACCCGATCAAATTTATCAAGACTTGAAAGAACTTGCCGAAAAACTCGATGTCACTGTATCGGAGCAAAATCTTCGGAGTACCGGAATTAAGGTTAAAAGCGGAATCTGTAAGGTTAAAGGAAAAACTACTCTTATTATGGACAACCGGTTATCTTTCAAAGATAAAAATGAAATCCTCGCAGCATGTCTAAGCAAAATGCCCCATGAAAATATTTTTATTATTCCAGCTTTGAGGGATTTTTTAAATAAATATCAATAAAAAGGGTGCTCCCTGCATTCCATGCTCTGGGAACTGCGGCATCGCATTAAAGTTTACATAATATACCTTATCAGACGTTATTAAAATTATTTTTATTTGAACAATGAAACAGTGGCAATAAAATTAAAAACATGTTTTAATTGAATGGGATTTTTAACTGTGATAATCTTCTAATTTTTAATTGCTTAAATGTTCGGTCTTTAACATTCAACGGTTAAGAGACGTTCAGTTAGCTGAACCCCTAAAACAGTGAACGCTTATTTTTTCTATCCCGATACCTTAATGAACTCACATCCTGGCACCCAATACTCGGAATCATCATTTATTGATAAACGACATATTTATACCGTTTCCGAACTGACGGATAAAATTAAGGTATTACTTGAGGATAACTTTCCATTTATTTGGATATGCGGAGAAATATCGAATTTAAGAATTCCAACTTCAGGGCATTTTTATTTTACATTAAAAGATAAAAAAGCCCAGATAAACGCAGTAATGTTTCGTGGACAGAACCGAAATTTAAGATTTATGCCCGAAAATGGCATGAGCATAACCGGAATTGGCAGGGTAAGTGTTTATGGGCTAAGGGGTAACTATCAGATAATATTAGAATATATTGAACCCGAAGGTAGAGGTGCCATACAGCTGGCTTTTGAACAACTAAAGGAACGACTGACAGCAGAAGGGCTCTTTGATGAAAAACATAAAAAGCCCCTCCCCTTTTTACCACACAAAATCAGCATCATAACCTCGCCGACCGGTGCTGTGATTCATGACATTCTAAAAATCATTAACAGACGGTTTCCAAACATTCATATTGAAATCATTCCGGTCAAAGTGCAAGGTGACGGATCTGAAATGGAGATTGTATCGGGACTCAAGACCATAAATGATCGTTCTGATTCGGACGTTGTGATCCTTGCGAGAGGCGGCGGCTCTCTGGAAGATTTACATGCGTTTAATTCCGAAGATGTTGCACGGGCTATTTTTGCATCCAAAATCCCCATAATTTCGGCCGTCGGCCACGAAACCGATTTTAGCATAGCAGATTTTGTTGCCGATCTTCGGGCGCCAACACCGTCGACCGCTGCCGAATTAGTGGTTCCACTGAAGTTTGATCTGTTTAAAAAAAATGCCGAACTTACAAGTACGTTAACAATTAGGATTTCCAGATATATTGAACATCTTCAAATTCTTGTAAAAGAATTGTCAAATCGGCTGGCAGATCCGAAAAAAAGAATAGAGGATTTGAGACTCAGAACAGATGATCTGCTTTCACGACTGATCCGGACATTTGAAAAAAATATCATTCAACACCATGAACGGCTTGAATGGCGGTTTGACAAACTGAACTCGCACAATCCCTTAATCACCATAAAAAAAGCTAATGAAAAGCTTGATCAAAACTATAGTAATCTACTTACTTATATAAGAATAAATTTAAATAAGAAACATTTTTTGCTTCGAGAGCTTGATTCAAGGTTAAATGCGTTAAGCCCCAGAGCTATTCTGGATAGAGGGTACAGTATCACCCGAACCATTCCAGAGGCTGTTATTGTCCGAAACCCGCAACAGGTAGACATTGGTCAGGATCTCGAAGTTATGGTTGCCAAAGGATCATTAATTTGCAGAGTAAAAAGGAAGAAAGATTATGGCAAAGCAGACATTTGAAAACGCGATGAAAAAACTGGAACTGATCGTTCAGCAGCTTGAATCCGGAGATCAGCCGCTTGAAGATGCTGTCAAAAAGTTTGAAGAAGGGGTTAAACTTTCAAAGTTCTGTTCCGAAAAGCTGGATGAAACGGAAAAAAGAATTACCATCTTACTCAAAGACCAAACCGGGGGTTTATTTGAAAAACCATTTATCTCTGAAAGTGAATCGGAAGATGCATAGTTTTGATTTGAATTCATATCTTCTTTCTAAACGAAAACAGATAGACCTGCTTCCCAGGCTGTTGGTGGTCAGACTGAAGATGTGGTAGGGGTTGCCTGTGCCCTTGAAATGATTCATACTTACTCTTTAATTCATGATGATCTTCCTGCAATGGACAACGACGATCTGCGAAGGGGCAAGCCAACGTGTCATATTGCATTTGATGAAGCCACGGCAATTCTGACGGGTGACGCCCTGCTTACGCTGGCCTTTGAAATCCTTTCATCAATCGAGCCCAACGATATAAATGATGCCTTAAAATGGCTCCGGGTAATAAAAATAATTGCAATAGCAGCAGGATATAAAGGAATGATTAAAGGACAGATAAAAGATATTGCCTCCGAAGGCAATCCGCTCGGTTTGGAAGATTTGGAACAAATGCACGCTTTAAAGACGGGTGCTCTTATTGAAGCATCGATAATCACCGGTGCTATTTTAGGAAATGGGAACTTTGAGCAGATCGAACAACTCAAGATTTATGCAAAAAATATAGGACTTGCCTTTCAGGTCGTCGATGACATCCTTAATGTTGAAGGCGACCCGGTGGTTATGGGCAAAGACGTGGGTACAGATCAAGCTCGCAAAAAAAGCACCTACCCTTCTATATTGGGAATTGAAAAATCAAAGGAATTTGCAAAAAATTTGGTTAACAACGCCTTGCAAGCACTCGATTATTTTGATAACAAAGCTGATCCGCTTCGCGCTATCGCACATTATATTGTTGATAGAAAAAAATAAGTTTGCAAAATGCCGAATGGATGAAGGAGTACATAACCCTTGAGCTTTCTTGAAAGAATTAATTCCCCGGCAGATTTAAAAGCACTGTCACGGTCAGAACTGCCGATTTTAGCTTCTGAGATTCGCAAAGTTATTATTGAAGTGGTATCAAAAAACGGTGGCCATCTGGCGCCGAGTCTGGGTGTCGTTGAACTGGCGATTGCCATTCACTACGTATTTAATGCGCCTTCTGATAAAATCATCTGGGACGTGGGACATCAGTCCTATGCTCATAAACTCCTTACCGGACGCAAAGAGCGGTTCCACACGCTTCGCCAACATGATGGAATATGCGGGTTTACCCGTATGAGTGAAAGCCCTTACGACGCATTTTCAACCGGCCATAGCAGCACCTCCATATCCGCCGGTCTTGGTATTGCGTGTGCCAAGCGTTTAAAAAATGACAAGTCCAAGGTTATTGCAGTGATCGGGGATGGGTCCATGACCGCCGGGCTTGCTTATGAAGGTCTTAACCAGGCCGGGGACATCAACAAGAATATTATAGTAATATTAAATGACAA
>NBLJ01000043.1 GCA_002084545.1 Desulfobacteraceae bacterium 4572_123
TTGAAAGTGAACTTTTTGGCCATGTAAAAGGGGCCTTTTCAGGGGCGATTCGCGACAAAAAGGGACGGTTTGAACTGGCCGACGGCGGCACCATATTCCTCGATGAAGTGGCTGAACTGCCGAAACACCTCCAGGTAAAACTGCTCCGTTTTCTACAGAACGGCATTATTGAAAAAGTCGGCAGTGAAAAAACAATATCAGTGAACACACGGGTGATCAGCGCAACGAACAAAGACCTGAAGCAAGAGATCCGCAAGGGTAGATTTCGGGATGATCTTTATTATCGGATCAATGTTATCCCGATCCATATCCCCCCGGTGCGTGATCGCAGAATTGATATCCCACTGCTGGTCGATCATTTTTTGCAAGAGGTATCAGGGCCTGGCGGCGGCGCGGAAGCCGCGGAACCCATTGCTATTTCCAGGGAAGCTCTGACCATGATGATGGGCTATAAATGGCCCGGGAACGTTCGCGAACTTCAAAACGCGGCCCGGGAACGTTCGCGAACTTCAAAACGCCATTCAATTTTCCATCGTCAAAAGCAATGGTCGAATCATTTTGCCGTCGGATCTGCCCATGGAACTGCGAAACGATCAGGCCCCGGTTTATCAACGCGGTCCATCACAAAAACTCAATTATGATATCGTTACGACGGCACTCGAGAAGGCGGGGGGGAACAAGAGTAAAGCCGCCCGGATTCTGGGGGTCGGCCGAGCCACATTGTACCGGTTTCTCAGCAGTCATCCGGAAACATTCGAGAAAAAGTGAAAATAGATTTGCATATCCGGAATATACGATAAAAAGCATGGTTTGTATTGTTAAAAAACTATATGATCAGAATTCCGAGCATCTTTAATTTATCCTCCAATCGCATAGTGTAACCGTGATCAGGTGATAGCGCTTTCAATACCCTGAAGCAATGCTTCGCTTTCTCATATCGCCCCATCACTGCATGGTAGTACCCGATTACCCCATGGAAACTTATTACTTCCGTAGTATGAAATTTGCGGCGCTCTGGATAAAGTTCATGAAGATCGAACTTTTCATTGTAGATACCGCCAGCCTTCTCAAGTTCGCCAGATTCAACTAAGTAATCGGAATAATTGAGCTTTGCAAAAAGATAAGATGGATTCGCCTCATAGTTCTTTTTCATTATTTCGACTGCTTTCGTTTCTTGTCCGGATTTTGCGTAGGCAGTGTATAAATAATTAAAAAATTGAGGTATATGCGGGTATTTTAAAGTTAATTCCTGTAATTCTTCTATTGTACCTTCGGGTCTAACCTGTACCCTGTCGTATAAGTCATCCATTTGGTCTTGAACATCATTTGGTAAATTTCGTACATCTTTGTCATCAACAGGCTGGTGCGTGACTTCATATCCCAACTCATTTAATACGCTGGTGGTGTTTTTTTTTAAAATATTTAATTTTTTCGCATGACGAATTTTTATTTGCTTCTTTCTTTTGTTCTTATTTCTCTTCTTACTCATAGTGACAAAATCCTGCTATACGTTGTTATTTATTGCCGTGATCAGGGTAAAAAACAAGATTCAGTTCAGAATAATAGGCACTTTTTTTCGCAATATGATCTTCTCGAGGTTGATTAACACATCATAGGCCAGCAGTTCAACCCCGTTTCTATCAGCCCTGCGAAGCTCTCCGGCGTATGCTGGATCTATGGCGTCAGCCGGCCTGAAATAGTCCGCATCCATTCGCTGCACAAGAAAGAACATGACACATCGATGTCCCTTGGATACAAGTTTCTGAAGTTCCACCAGATGCTTTTTCCCCCTATTTGTCACTGCATCGGGAAATGATGCCACCTGGTCTTGAACCAGGGTGCAGTTTTTTATTTCCACAAAACAGGTGTCACCATTTTTACCGGTAAGAAGCAAATCCAGGCGAGAGCCTTTAGCAACGGTGACTTCCGGCTTTATTTTCTCATATCCACTGAGCTCATCTACCATCCCCAGTTCTATGGATTTTTTCACCAGACGGTTGGGCACCATGGTGTTGACGCCGACAAGGGATGTAGGCATATCAATGAGTTCCCATGTATATTTCAATTTTCTTTTGGGATTGTCATGGTATGAAAGATAAACAGCCCGGCCCGGCTGCGAGCATTCCTTCATGGTGCCTGAATTGGCGCAATGGGCCGTGATAATGTCCCCGTTTGCCAGCTTCACATCGGCCAGGAAACGCTTGTATCTTTTTATGAGAATCCCGGAGGTAAGCCGCGGCCATAACAGTCCCTGAGATTCACCTGTCGTGTTATGATGATTCATATCAAAACAAGGATCGAGGCTGCCTCAGTTTTCATCTGAAGAGGTTTTGCCGGGAAGACACCAGGCGATGACCCCGAGCACCAGGGCAACAATCAAAGCCGGAACGATTCCGGGAATCTTGTCCAGCAAGACCGCATAAGATTCCCTGGGTGTTTGAGCCAGGGTAACTTTTCCTCCCAAAATTTTATCCAATAAAAACGTGCCCTTGAATGTCGAGTAAGTAATCATGTAAAGCCAGGCGCCTACCAGACCGCCGACAATAAAAAAAATCGCATCTTTCCGGCCCTCACCCAGGGCCGCCACACCCGTGCCCGGACAATAGCCTGACAGTGCCCATCCCGAGCCCAGAATAAGACCGCCGATGATGACTCCCCAGTAACTTGTCTTGACACTAAGGTGGGAAGGATCAAAAACGCCCATGGTAAGTCCGATAAAAAGAATTGCGCTGGACAGGGCAATCCCAAGCAAAATGACTCTCATCAGATGTAAATCGGTAAGTTGAAGCATATTGATTATTCTTTGAGGGTTGGTCGCCCCCACACGATGAAGCACAAATCCGAATAACGCTCCAAGACATATCGCGGATATAATTTCCATATCGCCCTCCTCTATTTTCGTCCGTATATGATAAGTGCTGTCGGGATGGCTGCAGCAAAGGCCCCGGCGGCAAAAAGATAACCGCTCACCGACGTTTGCATCATGCCGCTCATCATATGTCCGCTGGTGCAGCCCCCTGCCAGACGGGCCCCATACAGAACCAGTACTCCCCCGGTAAAAGCTGCAAAATAGCGCAAAGAAGCCCTTTCCCCGAATTTTGTTCGCCACACCTCCGGGGCCACGCGATCAAGGCTCCCGGGTTTTGGCCCCTTTGTCATGACGGATAAAAAAGCGCCCAGAATCATGCCGAACACATAAATAAAGCTGTAATTAAATGGCTTTACAACATTTTTTGCGTACTTGCCGCCGCTTTTGTTCAGGTAGGCGTTACTGCTGGAATACCCGGATTTAGCATCCGGATTTTTTTCAACCAGATCACCGGAAACCGCATTCCAGATAATTCCATTGAGTATTACAAACTGTGTTGAAACCCCGATGGGTTTTACAAAAAAAACACTCAATAAAAAAACCAGGCCCAAAATAATTCCGCCTTTGAGCCAATTCAATTGTCCAGTCATAGAGAAGCCTCCTTTTTATTTTTGAATCCAACCAATTATCATGATATCCATCAAAACTTCATACACCCATTTTTTTTACCAGGGTATTAAACGCTTTTGTATCACCTATCATAATACATCCAATGAGTTTTCCCTTATCATCTCGAACCAATTTTTTATAAACAGACTTCGTGGAAACGATTTCATTGTCATGAATGTTGTCCGTATCAATATTACCGGCCGATGCCAGTGCGATGCCCGCCACTTTCAATTTATTGGATGGCGGACGACCGACATAAGAAATATCGCCTCCGGTCATGGCAATTCCGGCAACCCGGCCCTGATCCGCAGCCTCGGGCCATATGCAGTAGTTAATGCCGTTAAACAGGGCAACATCCCCGGCTGCATACACATCAGCAATATTGGTTTCCATGCGTTCATTGACAATAATTCCCTGGTCCGCCTCAATGTCCGATGCTGCAACGAGGTCCAGGGTGGATCTTACCCCTGTTGCGAACAGCACGGCATCCGCTCTCAGGATAGTACCGGATTTCAGCTTGACCGCTTCCACCCGGTCGTCATTGCCGATTATAGCTTCAGTCGCTTCTTCCAGCCGGAAGGAAAAGCCCATGGTCTCCATCAGTTTTTGAAGTTTTGCAGATCCTTCGTTGTCCAGTTGCCGGGGAAGCAGCCTGTTAAAAAATTCTACGACAGTAACCTTTTTCCCGGCATCAAGAATGTGGGCGCCGGCTTCAAGGCCCAACAGGCCGCCCCCGATAATAACCACATCGGTAACCGTGTCTCCGAGTTCCAGCAGCCTTTGTGCGTCCTCAACGTTCCTTAAGGCAAACACACGATTTTTTTTACTCCCTTGCACCGGCGGTATAAACGAATGACTTCCGGTCGCCAAAAGGAGTTTGTCCCAGGCAAACGATTCTCCCGCGGCAGTCATCACCTGTTTTTTTTGAAAATCAATGGATGTTGCCTGCGTATTGGTATAAAGCCTGATCCTGTTTGATTCATGCCACGCGAGGTTTTTTATAATCAGTGCATCTTCAGGTATTTTGCCCGCGGCATACTCGGGAAGCCTGATTCGGCTGTAAAAGGGAAGGTGCTCCCGTGCCAGCAGGGTAATTTCGCCATGCGGATCATTTTTTCTGATGGTTTCGGCAGCAGTGGTGCCGGCGACACCATTGCCGATGATAAGGTAGTGTTTCATAATTTCTCCCCTTTGACTTACATTGATTGCCACTGACAAGAGTCCTTTTGTGCCGATGGTTTAATCGCCCTGGGAGGCCATAAAATCGTCATACATGGTTTCCAGGAACTGCTTGTGCTTCGCTTCCTCCTGGGACAGCAGTTTGAAAACCTGGATGCCGGCCTTATCGTCTGTCTTTTTGGCAAGATCATTGTACAGCTTGAGCGCTTTTTCCTCTCTTTTCATGGCAAGCCGGAGAATATCCGCGTAGCCCATGCCCGGCTCATAGGTCAGATCAACCATATAGTCGCTGCGCTTCATGTCCGGAACCCATTTAAATTGGTAAGCGGATATTTTCTCTTTATCAGTTGAAAAATTTTCCAGCATGGTCTGGTGTCTTCTTTCTTCCGCAGCAAATTCCTCAAACATTTCTCCGGCACCGGCAAAGGGTTCCTGTCGGCTCAGGTCTTCGTAGAATTCTGCTGCCTCTACCTCTTTTTTAATTGCGTATTCAAGGATTTCATTAATGGATTGAAAATTCATTTTCTTAGTCTCCTTATTTTAATAATTTGATATGTCGGCCATAAAAGTGCTTATTTGTCAGGTGACGTTTAACTTTTTTTGAAGCCATTTTTTAATTTCTCCGTCCACGGCAAAGACACCTTTATGGGTTCCATTTTCTTCCAGGTATCTATTTTTCAAATTCGTGGGAATATCGATTTTAGCCAGTTCAACGGCTTCATCGGAATTTCTGCGAATAAAATAGATAACAGGCTCCTGCTGCCAGGTATTAATCACAAAATAGTGGGAGACGTCATTTTTTGACCGGATTACATAATTGCCCCCGGCCCAGTTGTTTCCCCATTCAAGATAAAGCCGGACCGCTTCTTCCGGGGTCATCTGCCAGTCTATTTCATTCACCAGTCGGGCATCATTTTTTATATTTTCTAAATTCATTGTGCTAAACTCCCGTAATAATGGTTTGGCCTTTAAAGTATTTAAAGTGTGGGTAAGCGAAAAGCATGCCAGATAAACCACAGGGGCTGCCGTCGCGGTTATATAAGCAAAAATATATATAAGTTTCAACCATATGATATAAAAATTACGGCACCTTGCCATATGGAATCGATCCTCTTTCGACTGAAAAGGATATTTTTTGCCTCATTATACGCGACTGTTTCATGAGACAATTTTGTATCAAATTGTATCGCAACACAAACTTAATGTGCTATATGCATTCTTCAACCGGTTTTGATTCGGATCCGTGATTGCCGAGTAACTGCCTGATCTTGAATAAAATCCTTATTTTTGGATGAACACTATCTAAAATTATATTGAATTTATTTTTTGGCATGTTTTTTGATCTACTCAAGGCACAAGGCAGATAATTATTAAACCATGAACTTTAAATAAAGCCTATTATTTCAGAGATCGAAAAATGAAAATACCTGTCGTTGATATTGCTAATTGCACTTTGTGCGAGGGATGTATAGAATCTTGCCCCGACGTATTTTTTTTAAACGAAGCCGGCTTTATCGAAGTTGTAGACCGGGAAACCTATCCGGAAGACGATGTGAATGAAGCCATAAAATACTGCCCTGAAGGTTGTATAATCTGGGATGAAGACTCACAGACAGATTAAAAAAATACTTCTTTCACTTCTCAAGCAGGATGATTTCGGAAAGAGTTTTGACGAGTTTTTCCGTTTTCCGGCACGAAAGGCTGTAAATCCCCTGTTTTCCTTTCTGCACAGCAGTGATGAACTCGTAAAATACCGGGCGGTTACGGCTTTAGGGGTGATTGTCGCTGATCTTGCCCAAAAGGATCTTGAATCCGCCAGAGTCGTGATGCGCCGATTCATATGGAACCTTAACGATGAATCCGGCGGCATCGGATGGGGATCGCCCGAAGCAATGGGCGAAATCATGGCCCGGAGTGCGGCACTGGCTGAAGAATACGCCACTCTTCTCGTCTCTTATTTGACGCCCGATGGAAATTTTCTTGAGCATCCCATCTTGCAGCGCGGACTGCTCTGGGGGATTGGCCGGCTGGCACATACCCGACCCGGGCTGGTGAGGCAGGCTGATGGCCATCTTTTGTTTTTCCTTGAATCCACGGACCCTTTTCATCGTGGTCTTGCAGTGTGGGCCCTGGGAGCCCTTGGTGACGGGCCGGTTGTAAAACAGCTTGAACCGATGATCAATGATGCTTTTTCATTGAGGACCTATATCGGATTTCAAATTGCAAATCGCACTGTGGGTGATCTGGCTGCCGAAGCCCTGGCCCTGATAAAAACACGGGATGGTCGCCCTATAAAGTAATGATGCCTTCGTAAAAAATCGGATTCGGTCTCGTAAAAATATAGGTTCTGGATAGCTGTTATATGGCAGAAGAGATCTACACCCTGTTGCGCAGGGCCGATGTCATTGTTGTTTCCACGCCGGTTTTCTTTTTCAATATGACCTCTCAGCTTAAAGCCCTGGTGGATCGGTGCCAGGTTTTCTGGTCGACAAAACATCGATTGAACATCAATGATCCGCTGGCAAGTACCCGGCGCGGGTTTCTGCTGTCGGCGGGCGGGTCCAGAGGAGAGAACCTGTTTGACGGACTTGTCTTGACGACCCGCTATTTTTTCGATGCCCTGGGGGCCCGATACAGCGGCAGCCTGGTTTACCGGGGTATCGATAAAAAAGGGGAGATGCAAAATCATCCGAAGGTGTTGTTGGACGTGAGAAAAGCGGCGGAAAAACTTATACGGCCTCTTTTCTCCAGAAAAAGGGTTTTATTCGCCTGCCGGGAAAATGCCTGCCGCAGTCAGATGGCCGCGGCCTTTGCCGCACATCTGGCCGGTGATCGAATTGATGCCCAATGCGCGGGAAGCGAGCCGGCCGATCGAATCAATCCGGACATGATCCGGGTTATGGCTGAAAAGGGGATCGATATGCAATTTCGAAAAACCCGCAGCCTGGAACCCATGATTGCCGAGATATCTCCGCAACTGCTGGTGACCATGGGCTGCGGTGAAAAATGCCCGTTTGTGCCCGGAGCTAAAATCATTGACTGGGAACTTCCCGACCCTGCCGGACAGACTTTGGATTTCATGCGCACTGTCCGGGACCGGATCGAAGAAAGCGTCAGGGACCTGATCCGGGAGGAGCTATGAATATTTTGTTGAAAATATTAAACGAAATTGATATTTATTCGTGCCCATCCCGAATTTTTTCAGGATGGGCACTATTTTTTTTATTTGCCGGCCATCATCGCCGCGATATCGTCTTCAACGGTTCCAATGGGTTTGATGTCGAATTTTTCCACCAGGACATTGACCACTGCCGGAGACAAAAAGGCCGGCAATGTGGGCCCGAGACGGATACCCTTGACGCCGAGGAAAAGGAGCGCGAGCAGCACCGCCACCGCCTTTTGCTCGTACCAGGCAATGTCGTAGGAGATGGGCAGGTCATTGATATCGTCAAGGCCGAAGACCTCTTTGAGTTTAAGAGCAATCACTGCCAGGGAATAGGAGTCATTGCACTGGCCCGCATCCAGTACCCGCGGAATGCCGCCGATATCACCAAGGTCCAGTTTGTTGTAACGGTATTTGGCGCAACCGGCTGTCAGGATCACCGTATCCTTGGGCAGATTCTCAGCCACTTCGGTATAGTAACTTCTGTTTTTCTGGCGTCCGTCGCATCCGGCCATGACTACAAAGCGTTTGATGGCACCGCTCTTTACGGCATCCACGACCTTGTCGGCCAGGGCCATCACCTGGTTGTGAGCAAATCCGGCGACAATCTTGCCGGTTTCAATTTCCGTGGGCGGAGCGCATTTTTTGGCCCGTTCAATGATTTCTGAAAAATCCTTGGATCCGCCCGCAGCTCTTTCGGGGATATGAACGGCCCCGACATAACCGACACTATTGGTGGTGTACAGCCTGTCCAGGTATGTGTTTTTCTTTTTCAGCGGCACCAGACAGTTGGTTGTCAGCAGGATCGGTCCGTTAAAGGATTCGAACTCATTGTTCTGATGCCACCAGGAACCGCCGTAATTTCCCACGAAATGATCATATTTTTTAAAAGCGGGGTAGGAATTGGCCGGCAGCATTTCGCCATGGGTGTATACATCAACGCCGGTGCCCTCGGTCTGCTTGAGCAGCTCTTCCATGTCTTTCAGGTCGTGTCCGCTGATCAGAATCGCCGGGTTGCCGCGAACGCCGATATTAACTTCGGAAATTTCAGGATGACCATAGGCGGAGGTATTGGCATCGTCCAGCAGTGCCATGGTGTTGACTGCTGTTTCGCCGGCTTTCATTACCAGGCCGATCATATCGTCCACGGACAAATCCTTGGTGGTGGACGCCAGTGCTTCCATGATAAAAGCATAAATGTCGTCCTTTTCCTTGCCCAGAATCGCGGCATGATCCGCATAGGCCGCAATTCCCTTGAGGCCGATAATCAAAAGCTCGCGCAGGGAACGGACATCTTCGTTTTCAGTGGCCATAATTCCCACGGATTTGGCTTTCTTGGCAAACTCGGCATCATCATCGGAATACCATGTGGCTGAATCATGAAGAGCCTCATCAAAATCCTTGCCGTTCTTTTCCTTGTAAGCGGCAAGAAATTGATCTTTTAACCGACCCCGACGCTCCAGGCCTTCCCGGATCATGGCCGCAAACCGGGCATCATCCCAGTTGGCGTTGGTGATGGTGGCAAACAGGCCCCGTGCAGCAAACAGAGCGGTCTCATTGTCCGAGATGCCGAATTCATCAAGTTTTTCGCCGTAAACGGCAATGCCTTTCAGTACATGGATCAAAAGATCCTGAAGATTGGCGGTTTCTTCGGGTTTGCCGCAGACACCCTTGATTGTGCAGCCGATATTTTTTGCGGTTTCCTGACATTGAAAACAAAACATGGTAACCCTCCTTGTGTGGATCGTTGATAGTTGACCTCAAACAGGCCTGTTGTAATTTTGTCCCGACATTATCTCCCGACTTGGCATCTTTCATTGATTTAAGTCAAAAAGGTAAGAAAAGATTGAAAAAACAGACGTAAACAAATGCGTTATTTAATATGTGACGGTCTATAGAGACAAAGATAAAAGACAGATGCTTTCTCAAAAACTATAATCCGGCAAATAAAGACTTGTCAAGCGACAATTATTCTGGAAGCCGCACTGGAATTTGAATATTCGCTGTTGGACGTTCAGGGGTTAAATTTTTTCAATAAAAAACCCCTGAGACTGAACTAACAGAATCAGGGGTTGATAGGAAGGATAAATATCCTGTTTATTGTTTATTAAAGAGGACCGCTGCTCATGACATGGCTGAGTTCCTCAATTTTATTGTATTTGAGCCTGTAATTATAGATCTCTTCCATATCCTGGTACACCTGGAATACCTGGAAAAATCCATGCCAATGGGCATAATCAGGACCATTCATGGCAGTCCCCTGCCTTGCCCTTCTTCCCGTGTGGTGCCACAGATAGTACATAAGCTCCTGAAAACCATCTCTCCAGGCATCTTTCTTAAGAAGCCCCTTTTCAGAAAGCTCTTTTTTCATCTTTACAGCCCCATCCCAGTACTTGTTGTACAGTGCGACGGAATTATCCAGTGTGGTTCTCTGTACTTGCGTATGGGTCGAACCGTGGCAGTTGGCACAGACTTTCCGCATCAGCTTGTCGCCTTTTTCGCCATCCCCTCTTTCACCGCTTCTGATGACGCTTTTTTTATGCATGAGATCCCACTTCAACCGCTCATTGATATTATGGGTGGTTGAAAGCTCTCCAATGCCGCTCATGTGACAGACTGCACAGGTCGGCGCTGTATAATCGCCGGGCTCCCATGTATCCGGTGCACTATCCCATTTCCAATCTTCACCATGGGTTAAGAACTGTTGCCCATGTTTACTTGAAATATAAATCTCGATATCCGGATGATCCGGACCGAGATGGCAGGAAGCACATGCTTCCGGTTTTCTTGCTTCAGCTATATCAAATTTATGTCTGGTATGGCATACTGTACAGGTTCCCACGGAGCCGTCGGGGTATCTTGTCCCAACTCCTCCGGGCCATGTTTCATAAAGGGGCTTGTTGTCCGGTCCCATTTCTACCTGTGTTCCGTGACACATCTGGCAGCCGGATGCCCTGGAAGCTCTGTTATAAGCAGGCATATTCTTAGGTGTCAGCCCATCCAGCTTCATATCAGGATTATCAATGAAACCCATACCTTCATAATGGTACTGAAGTTTAATCAGCTTGCCGCCGATCTTTGATACATCCATGACCGCTTTGCTGGCAAGTTTTGCATGCCCGCTTTTCAGGAATTGCTCCACTTCACCTGGATGACACCGGGAGCAGGTTTTGGATGATACCATGGGAGAAATGTAAGTATCGGTGCCTTTGAGGCCTTCGCACTGATTTGCCATAGGTGACGTTCTTTCAACCACGTGGCAGTCGTAACATGAAACTCCGGCATGAGCCATACTGCCGCTTTTCCAGGCTTCAACCGTACCCGGCATCTTCTTTGCGTGACACTCAATGCAGTTTAAGGCATCCTGAGTGAATCCTCTTTTTATCACCAGCTCCTTTTGTCCCAGATTGGGATATTGTGATTGTGCAAAGGAAGAAGCGATACCCGCTGTTAATAACAGAATCAGGCCTATTATCCCAATCTTACCGATAGAGTTCTTCATTTTCCCCTCCTTGAATTACCAAACTGTTTAATTTTGCATATTTAAAAGCTGTGCAACTCTATTTTTTTTTATTTCTGCTGAGATATTTATCTACTTCTTCAATCATATTTTTATGCCCCACATGGGGGTGGCATTCGGTACACCTTTTTGTTATTTCTCCGCGAAGGTATGCGCGATGAGCGATAAATCCGCCGACTTTCAGCCCCGGCGGTGTCAAATTATGATGGCAGTGGCGGCATGCGTTGTCATAAGTAAATTTCAGCCGGTTTTTTTCAGCGGCGCCTGCCCAGTCATATGTGTGTTCATCAATATATAAATGGTGAATAACATCATTTGTTCCCGTAACAGCCTTGGCGGTAAAATATTCTATAAAACTCCCATGGGGCAGATGGCAGTCGACACACTGAGCAGTGAATCCCTGGGGATTCTGCCCTCCGTGCACGCCCATTTTCCATGATGTCTGAAACGGCTTCATATAATGGCAACTGACGCAAAAAGTATCGGTATTCGTGGTCTCTATCATGAAACCCGAAGCGAGCACGGTTATAGCTGCCAGGACAAGACCGACAACCACACCGAACACCCATCCCAGCCTGCCCTTTTTGGAGGACTTTTTCGGAACAGCCTCTGACGTCATTAATTACCTCCGTTATTATACTGTATGTCACCATTTCTGAATAAAATAATTGTCATTTATTTTATTATCTGCTTATGCTATAACAATTTTTCATATTACAGACAACTAAAATTTTCAATAATTTTCATTTTAAAAAATAACACTGATAGTTCGCCCCCTCAAGGAGGAATTTTCCTCCGAATGCCCCCCTTTTTTTTAAAATGGGGCCGCCTCAGTCGAATTCCATTATTGAAAGGGATTAAGGCTTGCCTGTATATGCAGTACGCAAACAGGTCAAAAAAATTATAATATTTGTTACTTGCGGCATAAATTTTTTTCACCAGCGCCGGTTTCTCCGCCCCCGGCGGGTTTGCCCGGCTCGGGAGAGGTCCTATCATGAAACAATTTGCAAATTGGTCTCCATTACATTTTCTGGCATCGTTAGGCGCGGGAGGTATGGTGGTTACTTTTTTTATGTACCTGTTGTTCTGGGTACCCCATCCCGGCCGGCCTATTCCGGTCTATAATGACTGGGTTTCTCATCTGCAAACCGCCGGTTTCTGCAAGCAGGGAATAATTATACTTGGCCTCGCCGGCATTTTACTGTCCGGCTGGTTTCACTTCAGGTGGCTGTTTTTAAATTTTAGACAATACAACCGATTTAAAGCAGCCGGCGGCGTTGAAAAAATCATGGGCACCAACGCCCATACCCAACTGACGGCAATACCGTTGACCTGCGCTATGAGCATCAACGCCGCTTTTATTATTGCAGCCGTTTTTATACCGGGATTATGGAGTATCATTGAATGGCTTTTTCCCGTTTCGATACTATTGTTTGTCATACTCGGTATCTGGGCCAGCCGTATCTACCTGAAGTTTTTCAGCCTTGTCCTGCACCATGGCAGTTTTGACAGTACCGCCAACAACTCATTTACCCAGTTGCTGCCCACTTTTGCCTTTGCCATGGTTGGTGTGGGTCTTGCCGCTCCCGCCGCCATGAGTCATAACAATATCGTGATCGCTATCAGTTACCTGTTATCGCTTTCTTTTATTACCGGCTCTCTGTTTCTGGGCCTGATCAAACTGACTATCGGTATGAACGCCATGTTCAGGGAGGGGATTTCACGCACTTCCTTACCCACGCTCTGGGTGGTCATTCCAATATTAACCACGGCGGGAATCGCCATCATGCGTTTAAGTCATGGTCTGCATACGCTGGAGCTCGGTCATGGCGCCTCAAACTATATTCTGCTGGTGATTATTTTCTCCATACAGGGCATATTCCTGCTTATGGGCTGGGCGGTCATGCAAAGTATGAACTACTTTCACACCCTGCTCAACCGCGAGGAAAACACCCCGGTGACCCTGGCTCTGATCTGTCCGGGAGTTGCTTTAGTCGTCATGGGACATTTCGTGTTAAACAAGGTGATGGTGGCAAGCGAAATTATCAGCAAATTCGGAGCTGTTTACATATTTTTTTCATTCCTGTTAATTGTTCTGCAATTAATCACCGGCTGGTTGTTGCTCAGGCTTGTACACGATCATTTGAAGGACACACGGTAGAAAGGTACGGCTCATGCAATCAAAAACAAAACATTTTATTGATCTATCTGTTTTATTTATGTTGTGCGCCTTAGTTGTGACACCGGTGGGGTCGAATGCAGCACAGGAGGAGCAGGCGCCGGGGCGTAAACTGGCTCATCAGGTAATCAAGGATCGTGAACTATGGGACACGACTGATCATAGCAAACACAAGGTGCTGCGGCAAAATTTCAAATCAGGCTCCGAGATCACCAGGGTATGCCTGAGTTGCCATACCGAGGCGGAGGAACAATTCAAAAAAACAATTCACTGGACCTGGACGGATCCCAATTCCGCTGAAGATCCAATTACCGGCAAAGCCGGCCATTCAGTCAACAATTTCTGTATCTCGACCAATAAAATGAAGGATCAAATGTGCCTGGACTGCCACCCCGGCTGGAGAGGTAAAAGTGAAGGAGTTAATTGCCTGGTGTGTCATAGCCAGAAATTGCCCGGGCTTTTTAATTCCAAGGCGGAGTTTGATGATATTAATGAAGCGTTTGCGACGTATAAGGCTTTTGCCGGTGATCCCGACGCCAAAGAGATGACCGCCGATATTCAAAAAACTTTTTATGAAGCGATTACCGCAATTGGCCGCCCAACGCGCGAAAATTGCGGTTCCTGCCATTTTTACGGCGGCGGTGGCGATGGTGTCAAGCATGGCGATCTGGATTCTTCCATGATCAATCCAGAATTTTCGATGTACGCGCTGTCACACAACCCGGGTACACCACGTTGCCGGACGGGTGTATGCCACACCGGCGTCGCTGCATCGCAAAAGCCTGACGCAGGACGATTTGACGCCAAAAATCATGTGCGTCTCCTGCCATGGGGCAAAACCCCACAAAATCGGTCGAAAAATCAATGACCATACGGACAGAGTCGCCTGCCAGAGCTGCCATATCCCTTCATTTGCACGTGAAAAACCAACAAAAATGTGGTGGGACTGGTCCCTGGCCGGCAAACTGAAAGACGGCAAACCTTACCAGGAAGAGGGAAAATTCGGTAAACACAGCTACATGTCCAAAAAAGGCGAAATGCGATGGGAGAAAAACGTCAAACCGGAATATTTCTGGTTTAACGGCTCAATCGTTACGCTTACCGCCAAGGATAAAATTGATCCGAGTAAAATAGTTGCCGTGAGCAGGCCGGTGGGAGACAAGGATGATGAGAATTCCCTCATATTCCCGTTTAAAGTCCATCGTGGCAAACAACCATACGATAGAATAAATAACAGATTACTCACACCGCTTGTATCGGGGCCGGAAGGTTTTTGGACTACCTTTGACTGGGAATCGGCGTTACTTACAGGTGCCGAGGCTACAGAGCTTCCTTACAGTGGTAAATTCGATTTTGTGGAAACAACGTACACTTTTCCAATCACGCACATGGTGGCGCCCGCCGAATCAGCCCTGACCTGTTTTGAATGCCACATGCGGGGAAAAGGCCGTCTGGCGCAACTGGCCGGTGTTTATATCCCCGGCCGCGATTATAACAAATGGATCGAAATAGGGGGCTTGCTTCTTATCATCGGTTCTCTGGCAGGAGTTTTTCTTCACGCCGCAGGCCGTATCCTCTCGGCAAAAAATAGAAGGGGGTAAGAGATGAAGATGGTTAAAATATATTTATTTACGCGGTTTGAACGGATCTGGCATTGGGTTCAGATGCTGCTGATTTTCATGTTGATTATCACGGGCTTTGAAGTGCATGGCTTTTATACGCTGTTTGGATTTGAGTCGGCTGTCAAACTTCACAATTTCTTAGGGATCACCTGGTGCATACTGGTTGTTTTTATCATTTTCTGGATGCTGATTACGGCCGAATGGAAGCAATATATTCCCACCACTCAAAAGTTATTCGAGGTGGCCAAATACTATCTTTTCGGTATTTTTCAAGGCAAAGAGCATCCGATTCATCAAACCAGGGAGTCCAAACACAACCCGCTTCAGCGGTTAATCTATCTGGGATTGATTTCATCTGTCCTTCCGGTTCAAATTGTGACGGGACTGCTTTACTGGACTTATAATGACTGGCAAGGATGGGGATTGACCGGTTTTTTGGACCTGCAAATAGTTGCCACGATTCATTTCATTATTGCAGTCTATTTGATTCATTTTATTATCATTCATGTTTATATGACGACTACGGGCCATACACCGACGGCGCATATCAAAGCGATGTTCAGCGGTTACGAAGAAATTCCCGAGGATACTCCTGTAGCAGTCTGGGCAATCAAGAAACCGAAAAATGTGTAACGTTTATTCGCCCGGCGTTATACAATCGGGACAGGCTGTGCACTCTCCGGCAATGCAAATAAAAATTATTTCGTCCATTCTTTTGGTGATTTCGTAAAAAGGATGAATTATTTTTTTGTAACCATTTAACGCAAACACATATCTATAGCTTCAATTTTAACATCAAACCATTAAAGGAAAATCGGCATATGTCAAAACAATTATCCCGAAGATCTTTTTTAAAAACTGGCCTTGCAACGGCATGCACGCTTGCAGCCTCCAGTGCCCCCGCAACCGCTTCGGCAGCAGACAAAAAACAACCGCTGGCCACCCTTCTTGATATCAGAAAGTGCGTGGGTTGCGAGGAATGCGTGCTAGCCTGCAGCGAAATAAACGGGCATAAATACCCAAATCCGGAAAAACCGTTTCCTAAAATGTATCCTGACCGGGTACCGGTTATGGACTGGTCGGACAAACAGGATGTTACCGATCGTCTTACTCCCTACAACTGGCTGTTTATTCAACATGCCGAAGCTGAAATCGACGGCGAGTTGACCGAAATAAATATCCCGCGGCGCTGCATGCACTGTGTTAACCCACCCTGTGTAAAACTCTGCCCGTGGGGAGCTGCCCGGCAGCTTGAAAACGGCATTTCGAGAATCGATTCGGATCTCTGCCTGGGCGGTTCCAAATGCAAAGCAGTCTGCCCCTGGCATATTCCCGAACGGCAGACCGGGGTGGGAATCTATCTGGATATCCTGCCTGCCCTGGCCGGTAACGGTGTCATGTATAAATGCGACCGCTGTTATGACCGTGTGGCGGAAGGAGAACTGCCGGCCTGTATCGAGGCCTGTCCCGAAGATGTTCAGACCATCGGACCGCGGGATGAAATCATCAAAAAAGCGCATGCCCTGGCAAAAGAGATCAATGGTTATATCTATGGAGAAACGGAAAACGGCGGGACCAATACGATTTATGTGTCGCCGGTGCCCTTTGAAGAGCTCAACAAATCCATTGAAAAAGGAAAGGGGCAGCCCCACCTGGATCCGGTGAAAGACACCATGGCCGATGCCAACAACCTGGCCGCAGCCATGCTGGTGGCCCCGATTGCGGGTGCGGCCGCGGCCGCGGGGAAATTTTATAAAATGACGCAGAAAGGAAATCAGGATGAATCAAAACAATAACCTTGCCGGGCAAAAGAAAAAAACCATGGCCCGCTACATTTACCTGCTGTCGGTTTTTTTCCTTACACTGACGGGACTCGGCCAGATGCCCATATTCAAGCGTTACTATATTGCAGATATTCCCGGATTCGGATGGCTGGGCCAATTTTATGTAACCCATTACATGCATTACCTTTTTGCCATACTGCTTATTGCCATTATAACCTACATGGCAGTCGAATATCTGCTTGACGGCAGGAAAAAAATAAAAATCACCACGTCCGGCTATGTCCGGGCCGGAATTCTTCTTTTACTTGTGATCACAGGGGGCCTGCTTGTGATCAGAAACCTTGCTGCTTCAACCTTTGCTCCGGGGCTTATCATTTTTCTGGATATTGCTCATGTATGCCTTTTCGTGGCAATACTCACGGCGGTAATGTACTGTATGCTTTTCAAAAAAAAATGGACTATAGTAAGGGAGAGACCATGAAAGAGGCCCTGATTGTTTTACTGATGATCGGATTTTATTTTGTGATGCAGCTTTATGTTCTGCCGAAGATGGGCATTTCCACCTGAATGAAAAAGGCCTGTCAGGTGACGGAGCAAAAGCAAATCAAAAGTAATGACACGACATTCGTGAAAACTGAAAACATGCAAAATATATTACCGGAGAAAAACTAAATGCAATGGACCGCAGAGGCCGAGGCAGCCATAAAAAAGGTGCCTTTTTTTGTCCGGAAAAAAGTGCGGTCCCGAGTGGAAAAATCGGCAGATGACGCCGACAGAAAAACCGTGACCATGGCCGAAGTAAAGGCTGTTAAAGCCCGCTATCTGACGAACATGGCATCCGAGGTAAAGGGATATCAACTGGACACCTGTTTCGGGCCTTCCGGATGCCCAAACCGCAGTGTTGTCAGCGACACTCTCAATCAAAAGATAGAGGCCCTGCTCAAATCCGAAGACCTGCTCTCCTTCTTAAAATCGACAGTCAGTGGTGAACTTAAATTTCACCATGAATTCAGGATCGCCATGGCGGATTGCCCCAATGCCTGCTCCCAGGTGCAGATCAAGGATATCGGCATTATCGGCGCGGCCCTGCCGATGATTACCGAAGAGGCCTGTACTCTCTGCAATGCATGTGTCGATCAATGCAGGGAAGCGGCTGTCCTGATCGATAATGAAAAGGAAGATGTGGAGATCGATTATAAGCGCTGCCTTGCCTGCGGTAAATGCATCGATGTCTGCCCCACCGGAACCATCGCCCTGGATAAAAAGGGTTTCCGGGTGCAGCTGGGGGGCAAACTGGGCCGCCATCCGCAGCTTGCCCAGGAACTGCCCGGGATTTACAGTGAAGACGAGGTCGTTGATCTTGTCCGTCGATGCGTTGAATTTTACAAGGCCAACAGCAAGCAGGGTGAACGGTTTGCTGAAATATTCAACCTCGCCGATTTTATTTGATCGCTATTGCCTATCTAAAAACACTGATATTCGCTACGGAATACCACGGAAAAATAAAATGTCCCTGCAAAAAATAATACTGCCCATTACCGGCATGACATGCGTCAACTGTGCTGCGAACATCGAGCGTGGTATTAAAAAAATAGATGGTGTTGCAGGGGTCAGCGTTAATTTTGCGTCGGAACAGGCCACCATGGATTTTGATCCGCAGATGCTGCAAGTGAAAGACCTGATTAAAACCATCAATGACCTTGGATATGCCGTTCCCACCGCCGGAATTGATCTGCCGGTAACCGGGATGTCTTGTGTAAACTGTGCTGCAGGCATTGAAAGAGTTTTAAATCAAAAAACAGCGGGAGTAGTAAGTGCCGAGGTTAACTTTGCCTCGTCAAGGGCTGCAGTAGAGTATATCCCCGGTGTTACGACAGTCAATGATATCATAACAGGCATCGAAAAAGCCGGTTTCGGTGTAATTTCACCGAATGAAACTAAAGACGGAGAAGACTCCGAACAGATGGCCCGGGAAGCGGAGATAAAGGGGCAAACAAAAAAATTTGTTTTCGGTCTTGGTTTTACCCTGCCCCTGTTTCTTCTCAGCATGGCCCGTGATTTTTCATTTGTCGGCCCCTGGAGCCATGGGGCGTGGGTGAACTGGCTTTTTTTTGCCCTGGCAACACCGGTCCAGTTCTATACCGGGTGGGATTACTATATTGGCGGGTTTAAAAGCCTTAAAAATAAAAACGCAAACATGGATCTGCTGGTGGCCATGGGCTCATCCGTGGCTTATTTTTATTCGATAGCAGTGCTTTTTTTCCCGCACCTTGGCGCCCATGTTTATTTTGAAACCTCGGCGGTCATAATCACATTGATAAAGCTGGGCAAGATGCTCGAAGCCCGGACCAGGGGCAAAACCGGCGGTGCCATCCGTCGTCTTATGGGGCTTCAGCCGAAGACCGCCACAATCATTGAAAACGGCAGACCCGAAGAGATTGCCCTGGCCCGTGTACAGGTTGGCCATATCATCCTTGTCCGGCCGGGGGAAAAAATTCCCGTGGACGGGCATGTGACAGAGGGTGAATCCGCCGTAGACGAATCAATGCTCACCGGTGAGCCGCTGGCCGTGGACAAAAAAAGAGGCGACAAGGTGGTGGGCGGCAGCATCAATAAGGAAGGATTGCTGAAGTTTGAAGCGACCCGGGTGGGCCGTGAAACCGCGCTGGCCAATATTATCCGGCTGGTACAGGAAGCCCAGGGAAGCAAGGCTCCCATCCAGGCCATGGCCGACCGTGTGGCAGCGGTCTTTGTCCCCATGGTGATCACGGCGGCGATGGTGACGTTTTTCCTGTGGTGGAGCCTCACTGGTGAAGGAGTTACCGCCATGATCCGGCTGGTGGCGGTTCTGGTGATTGCATGTCCCTGTGCCCTTGGCCTGGCCACCCCCACCGCCATCATGGCCGGCACCGGTAAAGGCGCGGAAACAGGGGTTTTATTCAAAAAAAGTGATGCCCTTGAAAGAACTGCCAAGCTCGATACCATCGTGGTAGACAAAACCGGCACGCTTACTAAAGGGAAACCGGTGGTGACCGATGTAATGACGTTTGAACCGGAAAGCAACAGCCGGGAGAACCTGCTGAAAATAGCAGCCTCTGTTGAACAGGGATCTGAGCACCCCCTGGGCAGGGCCATTGTTGATGCGGCCCGGGACCTGGGCATCGATCTTGTTGACCCTTTAAAATTCAAATCATCCGGGGGCCGGGGGGTTACAGGGGTGATAGAGGGCAGGCGCGTGATGGTGGGCAAGCCCGGATGGTTCGATGCATCTGAAATGGATATGCAAGGCCCTGTCCTTGAGAAGATTGCTTCTATGCGCACCGCAGGCAAAACCGTTATGATGGTGGTTCAGGATCAACGGCCCTGTGGCCTGATTGCGGTTTCCGATGTTCTCAAGCCGGATTCAAAAAAAGCCGTGGCCGAGTTTCACGACAACGGCCTAAAGGTGGTCATGCTCACCGGCGACAGCCTTGGAACGGCCCGATCCATTGCCGCCGAACTCAACATCCAAGAGATCCTTGCCGAAGTGCATCCGGCGGAAAAAGCTTCAAAAATCCAGGAGCTGAAACAGGGCGGTCGCTTTGTTGCCATGGTTGGTGACGGCATCAACGACGCCCCGGCCCTTGCCATAGCCGATGTGGGCATGGCCATTGGCACCGGTACGGATGTGGCCATTGAAAGTGCCGATATAATCCTTGCCGGCGGCAGCCTCACCGGCGTGTCAAAGGCGATCCGGCTCAGCCGCGCCACCATGAAGACCATCCGCCAGAACCTTTTCTGGGCCTTCGGCTATAATATCCTCCTGATCCCCATTGCCGCCGGCATCTTGCAGCCCTTTGACGGTGTTCCGGTCTTTTTACGACAACTGCATCCCATGCTGGCGGCCTTTGCCATGGCCTTCAGCAGTATTTCGGTGGTCTCCAACAGCCTGCGCCTGTACCGGGCCAAAATCGCAGGCATTAACCACGAAACATACTGAATACCCTGAAAAATTTATTTACACTTCATCTCTTCCCCCTCTCACTCCGTGTCGGTTCCACTACACAGGCTGACCGTTAGAACAAAACCCGACTATATTATACCTGATAAGGTATACAAATCTATTTAAACATAGGCATTATATTGTTATATCTATACTCGTAAAGGTATAATTATGCAAAACAGTCTGATACAATTTGTTAAAAACCGTCGTAAGCAGTTGGGATTGACCCAGGTCACTCTGGCCGACCGGGCCGGAGTGGGGTTACGGTTTATTCGAGATCTTGAACAGGGCAAACAGACTCTGAGACTTGACAAAGTAAACCAGGTGCTTGCTTTATTCGGCCACGTTTTGGCCCCGATTCAAAAGTCGGAGGAGCCGGACCATGGGGCGTGAAGCAAGGATTTTTTTGTACGATAAAGCCGTCGGTTTACTGTCCGATCAGGATAAAGGGTATGTGTTTCAATATTTTGAAGCCTTTCTGAGCGAGCCTGCCGCTCAGGCTGTGAGCTTTACGCTCCCGCTTCAAAAGGAATCCTTTATCAGTAAAACCATGTTCCCATTTTTCGATGGCTTGATTCCCGAGGGCTGGCTGCTTGGCGTGGCCGTGGGGATCTGGAAATTAGACCCGCGCGACCGAATGGGCCTGCTATTGACCTGTTGCGGGGAGTGTATCGGGGCTGTCTCGGTGATGCCGGTGAATGAAGGATCGCAATGAAAAAAGTCGCTGTTTCTTTGCTTGAAACACTTAAAAATGAAAAATTGCGCATCGCAAATTGGCGGAAAAAAGAAGGTACGCGGGATGCCGTGCGTCAAAATATTTTCGATTTCCTGTTCGATGAAAAAACTGGGCTGCCCGTTGAAAATTATAAAGATGATGAGGTTAAGATGTTGTCTGATTGTGTGTTCAGCCACATCTACAGGGCCTACCCGACCGTTCCCTCTCCCTATTATGAGATGGCGGTATAGTCAAACCACAGATCATTCGGTCGGCAATTTGAGAAAATAGGCTACAATAGTTCCGCAAAGAACAAGCCCTCCTGCGAGCCCGATTCCCAATGAAAACCTCCCCATATCACCTGAAAATCCAATTAGGGCCGGGAAAATACCGGCGCCGATAAGAAAGGCAAAGGGGATTGTCATGGAGACGGCAACATTTCGGGTATCGGGCGGCCCAATGGTGGAAAGGGCTGCAAAACCGGCCGGAAAAAAGCACACCGCCACCATGGGCTGGAGAAAAACAAAACCAATGACCCAGTCTCCCTTTGCAATCCCCAGCGCCAGAGTTGCAATACCGTTAAAAAGAAATACCCATATCATGGTCAGCCGGGGACCGAATCGGTCGGATATCCACCCGCTTAAAAGGGGCATCCCAACACTCGAAATCCGGGAAAGCCCGATAAGGGTGTTTGCCCATCCCTGGTCGATGCCTCTCTCGGTAACCAGATAAAGCGGAAGCATGGTATAGATGCCCAGGGTGCTGCCGATGGCCAGGCCGAATAAAAGTATCATGATCCAGAAAACCGGTTCCGCCGCAAGCCGCCGCACAGCATAAAGATCAGGGGCCTGACCGGCAAACCGCCCACCGCGCCCCCAGCGTGCATAGGCAATACCCAGGCAAACGGCGCTCAGTCCCAGTACGGCCAGAACACCGCGCCAGGGAAACCATATTAATATAATTTCGGCCAGTATGGGGGCCGCCATGAAACCTAAATTGGGCGCCATCTCGTGAATCGCAAGGGCCTTGCCCCAATGTCTGGAACCGACCAACTGCGTAATTGTTGCAATACCTGAAGGCAGGTAAAGGCCGGCGGCCAGGCCCAGAAACACAAGGGCCAGGCGGATCGTCCAAAAATTATGGCTGAGACAGATACCCAGCAGGGCCAGCCCTACTGCCACGGAAGATAAAATAACGGTCTTTTTGTGGGACAAACGGGAGCTGACAAACCCGGATCCCGCCAGTGAAACAAAGTACCCCGTGGATAGCATAAGGAAAAGAGATCCTGAAGCACTGTGAGTGAGATGCATATCCTTTTCAATGGCGGGCAATAACGGCGCCAGTATGACCCTGGCAATAAAATTGAAAAAGAAGATCACCGCCAGGAAGACAAGAGCCCGAAGATGGTGCCGAAATTTTCCTTTTTGATTGTCGGAATCTGTCGCACTGTTTTGCATTTTTGTCTCGGTGTTGGGTTTATGGGTTTTGGGTACTGGGTTTTGGGTTTATGGGTTCCGGGTACCTGGCCGTTTGTTTCAAAATCAAACCCAGTATATATAGAACCCCGCAATTTTGACACTTAATTTTTATTTTATGCTCTTTATGTCAAAAAAATGTTGCTCTTTTTTTGACCGATGGAAAGAGGGATAGGTCGGTATGGGGCAGGAATTTGGCGGCGCTGAAACGGTTCATGAACTCCTGATTGACATTCAATTCAAGATAAGTAATACGATCCCGGATGCGATCGATTTCATCCACACAGGAAGGACTGGTCAGCGCCATGGCTGCCCCGCCCAGGGAACTGTTGCCCAGGGGTTTATAGCTGTTTATGGGCAAATCCGGCAACATGCCGATGGAAATGGCTGATCCGGGATTGATAAATGATCCAAAAGTTCCGGAAACATAAAACGTTGAAAGATCCCCGGGCACCATGCCCACCGACGCAGTCAGTGTTTCCAAAATGGTATACATGGCTGCCTTGGAACGGATCAGGCTGTCGATATCCGCCTGGCTGATGGTGAGATCGTATCCGGTGGCCGACTGGTCCCGGGGAACGACCACCAGATGATGCATCCCGTTTTTCTCCTGTAACCTTGTACCACATTTTTCCGGCAGCAGCCGGCCCCGGATATCCACCATTCCGGCCAGAAAAAGCCCGGCCGCAAGATCGATGACGCCGGATCCACAAATACCGCATGGCAGCTTTTCTTCAATGGTATGCACATCAAATTCGCAGGTTGCAGGATCTATGGATATCCTGTCTATCACACCGGGGGCCGCCATCATCCCCATACGGGTCACGCCCCCCTCAAGTGCGGGACCGGCGGCCCCGGCGCAGGCAATCAGCCAGCTTGAATTGCCTAAGACGACTTCGGCATTGGTCCCCACATCCACCAGGATGGCTGTATCCATGGCTTTATTGATCCCGGAATAGAGAATGCCGGCAACCAGGTCGCCTCCGAAATAACTTCCGATATTCGGAAAAATCAGCATCCTGGCCCTGGGAGCGGCCTTAATCCCCACGTCCGCGGCCTTTAAAACCCCGGGTCGGTTAACAACGGGAATATAGGGCTCCCGTATAATCCAGTGCGGATTGAGCCCCAAAAAAAGATGGGTCATGGCCGTATTGCCCGCCAGTGCCAGCAGGTGAATATCCACAGGATCAGTGGAGCAGGATCTACACAGATCCATCAATGCCTGATTAATACCTGTTATGATCAAATCGTTGAGCTGCGCCAGCCCGCCCGGAGTATCCGCATGGTGGATTCGGGCCAGAATATCCGGCGCAACGCTTATCTGAGGATTGTCAAATGAGGACTCGGCCAGGGTCTTTCCGCTTGCAAGATCAAGGAGCCGCAGCACGACCCGGGTGGTTCCCAGATCAATCGCCAGACCTGCCGGAGAAGGTGTATCTCCCGAGCGGTCAATATGGGTCAAAACCCAGCGGTCCCGGTCCCTGAAAACCACGCAGCGCACATTATAGTCCCATTGCCTGAGCAGATCAGGTAATTTTTTTAAAATTTCAAAATCGATCTCCACCACATCAGTGGAAAGCTGTTTTTTCAGGGCTCCGGCAAGCCGGTCCGCATCCGAAGTGTTGTCCCTCAGGCTGGGCCTCACCAATGCAACAGTCGTTACCCATCTGGTAATATCCGGCGTCATTACTGGTATCCTTCATGATACATTAATATCTAAATTCTGAAATTCTTGCTTTTCAATATTCAATTTGGTTCTGGCTTTGCCAATATCTTTTCAATTTCATCGACAATACGGTTTAAAATCGGTCCGGCCGGACCTCGAATCAGGTAATCACTGACACTATTGGTGAGAGGAGTGGAGTCCGGATTGATTTCAATCACTTTTGCTCCGGATTCCGCGGCTGTCATGGGCATCAAGCAGGCCGGCTGAATGATGGCCGAAGTTCCGACAACCAGCATCACCTCACAGCCGCTTGCCGCCTGTTGCGAACGCTGGAAGTACCGCGGGGGTATCTGTTCGCCGAAAAAAACACAATCCGGGCGATAGATCCCGCCGCACAGGCAGCGCGGCGGGATTTGTGTCATATCAACATCCCTGGTTTCACACCGGCTGTCGCATTCCATGCAGCGCTGCCAGGCAAAGCTGCCGTGAAATTCAATCACATCCCGGCTGCCTGCCATCTGGTGCAGGCCATCCACATTCTGGGTAATAATTGTTTTCAATATACCCAGTTCTTCTAAACGGTAAAGTCCAAGGTGCGCATCATTGGGCCTGGCCATATCGATTACATCCTTCATTTCGTTCATCAAAACGCGCCAGACTTTTTCAGGATCATTCAGGAAAGTATCGATGTGGGCCATCATCGGATCAATCCTTTCCCACAGCCCTCCCTTGCCCCGAAAAGGCGGAATCCCGCTTTCAATTGAAATACCGGCACCAGTCAGAGCAACAGCATTATCAACATCAACCAGATCCCGGGCCGCCTTTTTTATCAAATGTTCCACGTTTCCTCCGAAACTCCAAATCAGCAGTGCCTGAACGAAAAGTATTTTTTTCAATACTGGCAATAGGTTCAACTTATTTAGCTATGCGAAGATTTGTGAACAAGCTATTAGCTCTTAGCTAAATAGTGTTATCTGTTTGATTTTTCAAGCTAAAGGCTAACCGATAGCAGGCAACAGGCCTTACTGTGTTTTGATTTAAAGAGGGTAACTGTTTGAATATTTACTGAAATTTAAGGGGATTACAAAAAGAATGGGCTGATAAAAAAATGATATAATTGCAGGCTTTTCGAGACGCCGTCAAAGCGTAAACTCCATGTCGGCGGCTACGCCGAAACAGTCAAACCCGTATTTTTTTTCAGCAATAATTTGATTGCAATCCCTTACAATTTTATCCATTTCCGGGTCCGTCCGTTCCTGATTCAAATGAAACAGGCCAAGGCGGCCTACTCCGGCTTCATGAGCCAGGCGCAGCGCATCAGCATAGGAGGAGTGCCCCCACTCGATAAACTGCCTGTATTCTTCGGGCGTATATTCTGCATCATGAATAAGCAGATCAGCCCCTGTGGAAAAATCCAGATACTCCCTGTATTCCAATCCGCCGGAATGAACAAACCCGAGTTCATTGTCCGTCAAAAAAACAAATGTGCCGCCGTTTTCGGTAAACTTATACCCGGTGCCGCTGTTGGGATGGCAAAGCGGAATCGTTTCCACGGCTACCGAACCTATGGAAAATTTTACAGGACACGCTTTTTCATAAACAATTTCAGCTTTTAAATCGGAATATTTAACAGGAAAATTGGGAGGCGCCATAACTCGTGAAAGCATGGTCTCCACAAACTTGCTGGCAAAGGGGCAGCGATGCATCTCTATCCTGGTATATTTATCGTACAGGGGTTTAAAAAAAGGAAACCCCATTAAATGATCCCAGTGGGCATGAGTAAAAAGAAAGTTGAATTTCGAGCGTCCCTCTTCGCTGAGATGGTTTCCAAGTCTCCTTATACCTGTCCCGGCGTCAATAATAATGATATCATCGCTATCTGTTCTGATTTCAATACAGGTGGTATCGCCGCCATACTTGATGTACTCTTTTCCTGAAACAGGAATGGACCCTCTTGACCCCCAGCATTTTATATACATGTTAAGCCTTTCAGACCAGTTGTGCAAAAGTTGTCAGGTTTCAGCGTCTCTCATTCACAAATTTGCGTTTTTTTGCGTTTTTCCGAAAAGGTCCCGGTACGGGTTGTCCGCATAACCGCGGACTTCAGTCATCTTCCGGCAACTCATCAAGAGCCCACTGCATGGGATCCAGCAGTGTATAGCCCATATCCTTAAGCCTGCGTTTGACCCGGCTCACGTTACTGGTCAACAGGTAGGGAAAAACCGCCCGTTTGCCCTCATCCCAGTAACGGGCCACCAGCACGGAACCAAAACCGAT
Source organism: Desulfobacteraceae bacterium 4572_123 (assembly GCA_002084545.1). Lineage (GTDB taxonomy): Bacteria > Desulfobacterota > Desulfobacteria > Desulfobacterales > 4572-123 > 4572-123. The sequence goes on from NBLJ01000043.1 coordinate 27,041, forward strand.
TTTTTCTTCCGTGATGATATCCACTATTTTTTTGAGCTGCCCGATCTTTTCTTCAACAAGAATACAAATTAATGTTCCCGGCTCGCCCAGGCCGAGGACATTTGCAAAGGCCCGCAAAAGGTCCCGAACGGAAATAATCCCGACAAGTTTGCCGTTTTCATCAACCACCGGGAAAGCGCCAACCCGTTTCAGATCAATCAGCAAAAGCGCATCCTGTATCGTATCCATGGGGGAAATGCTGAATGGATTTTCAGTCATGATGTCTCCAACCGTAAGAGAAATCATCTTTTCGCGGGCTTTGCCGCAGTTGGACTCCTTGAACATACTGTACGGCAGGGCACTTCTGATGTCCCGGTCCGTGACGACACCGATCAAGCAGTCTTTCCCCTCCACCACCGGCAGGTGGCGTATCCGATTCTCGGCCATTTTTTCCTGAGCGTCAAGAATATCAGCATCTTTGCCGATAGTAACAACTTTTCTGGTCATCGATCTGGAGACAAACATAGAACCCTCCACAAATTATTAATATTCATCGGGTACGGCGGCTCGGCCATTCAACCGTTCATTAAAACATTCATATGATCCTTTGCCAGTTCAGGCAAGCGCTTGATTGAATAGCCTCCCTCAAGAAGAGAAATCAACCGGCCATCCGAATATTTATCAGCCATTTCAACGATTCTTTTCATTATCCAGATAAACGCTGATGTTGTAAGGCGGATATCCGACATGTCATCATCCTTATGGGCGTCAAAACCGGCCGACACCAGGATAATTTGCGGTTTAAACGTATCAAAGGCAGGAAAAAGATCCCTTTCCAGCAGACGTTTGTATTCTGCATCAGCCTTTCCGGGCAGCACAGGAGAATTTTTTGTAAAACCCAGGCCGGCCAGGGTTCCCTCTTCAAATTCACGCCCCGTACCCGGATAGGCAAAAGAGGGATGCTGATGGATCGAATAATAAAACACGGTCGGGTCCTGCTCAAATATGTGCTGGGTGCCATTGCCGTGATGAACGTCGAAGTCAACTATTCCCACCCTCTCTATGCCCCATTTTTTTTGAAGATAGCGGGCTGCGATGGCAATATTGTTAAAATAACAAAATCCCATGGCTTCACTTTTTTCAGCATGGTGGCCGGGGGGGCGCACCGCGCAAAAAGCGTTATCGATTTCACCTTTCATAATCCTGGCGGCAATATCGATGATTCCTCCTGTCGCCAGCATGGCCACTTCATATGTTTCAGGCCCCATGATGTTGTCCGGGCAGTCAAAATCGGTCATTCCCGAAAGACAGGCCTCTTCAAAACGCAGGATATAATTTAAATCATGAACGGCTTCAATCCAGCCCTGATCGGCATGGACGGCAGGAACCAGGCTGATTTTTTTTAAAATACCGGCATTCCTGATGCCTTTGTAAATCGCCTTCAGCCGGGCAGGCATTTCCGGATGAAAATTTCCCGTATTATGCAGCTGGTATCTTTCGTCATATAAAAAACCCGTTTTTTTCATCGTTTTCTCCGATGCCGGGAGGATGGAGTGTTTATCCGGAAATTATACTGCCGTCCGGGTTTTTGTTTATTCAATAATTTTATCGAATATCTCAAAGGCCGCCCGTACTGCGGCATTATCATCCGGTATTACCACCGTGGGTTTCCCATCCAGATCATATTCATAAACCGTATCATCCGCGGGCACGGTTCCCGCAAGCTCCAGTCCCCCTTCCCTGATCATCTCCATGACTCTGTCAGTGGGTGCTTCGCGCGTCTGGTTGATAACCAGATAACTTTTCCCCACGCCGATATTCAGTTTTTGAGCCAACTGATTAATCCTTATACCCGCCTGCAGCCCGCGCCGCGAAGTGTCGGAAACGATCAGCAGGATGTCAACCGCGCTGGTGGTAAGCCGGCTGATATGTTCCATGCCGGCCTCATTATCCGTCACCATATAGGGGTAGTTGCCGGTCAATCTTTCCAGGAAACCGGTCAGCAGGCTGTTAGCGGCACAGTAACAACCCTGCCCTTCGGGCTGCCCCATCACCAACAGATCAAATCCCTCGGCATCAACAATTGCCTCTTCCAGTTTCATTTCCATAAAAATATCCTTGGTCATACCCCCGGGCACCACGCCTTTTTTCATTTCCTCCCGGGCATTTCCAAGGGTCTCCGATACTTCCAGGCCCAGCACTTCGTTCAGATTGGCGTTGGCATCTGCATCCACTGCCAGAACCGGTGCTTTGTCTTTTTTTACAAGATAATCAATGAGCATGCCGGCCAGAGTGGTTTTTCCTGTTCCGCCTTTTCCGGCCAGTGCAATAGAATATGGCATTTTTGGTAACTTTCCTTTCGATATAGGAATTGGTATTTTTTAAAATTCTATGTAATTATGTGATCTCTATGTATAACCATAATCAGTAACAAAATACCAGAAAAAAAAACACTCCGCGTATCGGGCCAAAGAAAGGAAGCTAAGACAGATACCGGGGACAGGGTCCATCCCAGGGATTTACACTCTGTTACTGGTGCGCAATCGAGCTTAGGATTCCAATGGAGGATTTGTCAAAAAGACTTGACATGACACTTGCTGCGGTGAGCTACGCAGTAAAAAGAGGAGAGAAGATAGCAAAAGAAGCAGGTTGTCATCTGGACGATTGAGTTGTTTGAGTGTTTAAGGACGCCTTCCTCACGTCCCCTGTTAACAGATTAAGCGGTATGGTATAGAAAAGTCGTAAATGTACGAAAAAATAGTATGAATATGT
>NBLJ01000155.1 GCA_002084545.1 Desulfobacteraceae bacterium 4572_123
AATTAACTATTGATATTTATGTTTAACGCCTTAACCTATAAAAATATGTATGGTACGCAAAAAGAAGGCCGTGGGATTGATTCTACATATAACATATTGTTTTGTTAGGTTTTAATTTGTTAATATCCGTTTAAACTCAAAAAGGTCACACTCAAACGATATTGAACAACCGCTGTAAAATGGCGGTTTTGCCGGTCTTGCGACGAGCTAACAACGACCGGCTTTGAGACAATTTACCTTTAATGCCTTCCACCCAATTCAAAAGGAAGGCCAACTCATCTTTCCGGCCGGTGAACAAGTCCGGATCGCCGATTTTTTCTTCCAGATATATTTTAATGATCAAGTCCTTACTCTAAAGTTTGAAGTGTGAAGTTAGAAGCAGTTTTCTGACTTCTTGAAATCATCAAAGCCGAATTAAAAATATAGCATAATTGTTTCTTGTTTTCAATCCTGAATACAAAAAGTGTCTGACGGCATAAGAAGGATGCCTGATATTCGACATCTTTCATCTTGCATTGAAAGTGGTTTGCAATTTGACAATCATTAACAAATCTGATACTTAATCTTATATGTGTTATGAAATCAGAGAACCGGATACAACAAGGATATAGATATGCCTATTGATGATGATTACGAAAAAATTAAGAACGAAATAATATCAGAGCGGGTTGCTGAAACAATCAAAAAAGACCCTGAACATTGGGCTGATCGGCTTGAAGATATCGGCTTTTCCTGGAAGGATGACAGTTATGGGGATCAGGAAGGACAGGAAGAAAAACGGGCTAAACCTGAAAATATCAACCAGGAATTTCTGGCAGGCTATTTTGATGGCCATATCAAGCTTTCGGATGCGGTGTTGAAAGCGTTTTCAGATGAAAGAAATGCAGATAATCCCAACTATCCGCTGTTCAGAAAATATTTTAAAAGCGGAAATGAACGCTTGAAGCAGCTTCTTTTATATGGTTTGGCAAAAAACACGACAGATACAGACCTGTTGAATGATTTAACTTTTTTCCACGAATTTCGAAACATGTTGAGTATGCTTATCCGTCTGTATCTCAAAGCATGTGAAGAGGAGCAGGATATAGACAGATTTAAAGAGATCGCTGAAGATTTTTATTACGCCGTTGAACCGGATGGGTATGATGCCTTGCAAGAATTGGAACAGCGCTTTCCGTCTGATTCTGCAAAAGGGGAAGTTGTCAGAAAACTCATTCAGGATCAATTGTCTGAGCCTGAAGATATACAATTTTAAGGGAAATAGCGCTTGTCATTAAATGTTGTGCCTGTAATTGGAAATCAATATTCCCAGTGATCTAATATTCGTTTTTCTATTTTTTCAAGAACTTCCGAAAGAGTGACAGGATAGGAATCTACGATATTCCCATCTTCGGTATGCTTATGATGAGGAAATGTTTTTAAATGTTTTGCGCCAGGATTAGGAGCATTATCATATCTGAACAGCACTATGGAATCCTTTCAATGGCTACCAACATAAGCCGGGACAGTTATGTAACGCGGCAAGCTGTTCCGCCAGGTACCGTAATCTTTCCAGATTGCGGTTCAGATCCGCAATCTGGAAAGATTACGGTACAAAAAGTCGTCAAAAGTCGCTTCGACATTGAAAAAGCGGAACAGCTTTCCGCTTTGCTTTTGTCCCGCTTTATGTTGGTAGCCCTTTCCCCTTCCCATTCAATAATTTCCATATCATCAACCTGTCCGTAAAGCGAATCGCGGTCGAGTTTGCCGTAGCGGTGTTCAAAATCCGCTTTTCGGTTTTGAATGTTACGGAATGCAATGGTAAAAAACAAGGTCAACGTAGAAATATTCATCCTCATATTGAAGGCGTTTTTGCCTGGCGACAAAGGCAAAGCCTTTGCCCAATTCAAGCAGGAATTCCTGAAGGTTTTTGATAATAGCCGCTTCAAGTTCGGATTCATGCAGTTGTTTAGAATCCGGTAATCCGAGGAAGTCAAGGATATAAGGGTCTTTAATAGCGTCAGCCGGGTTCGTTACCGCCAGCCCTTGGGATGCCAGTTTCATAACGCCGTTTTTATCCCTAGTTTTCAGAAGCCTTGCGAAAAGGAAAGAGTGAATCTGCCGCTCTAACACAGGCACACTCCAACCCTCCTGCTCGGCTTCGATTTCGTAGAAAAGGCGCTCGTTATTGTTTTTCACCTTGGTCAAAATTCGATAATAGGACCAGCTCAAAACGGGTGAAAATCATTGAATGAGAGCGCTTTTTTCAACCGCAATACTCAAGTCGTCCAAAACATCACAAGCCTTGTGATGAATTTGCCGGTTAATATCTGACCGGAGCAAAACATCACAAGGCTTGTGACGAATTTCAGGAAGCCGTTCTGCGTAGGTCTGGTAGAACAATCTGAAATAGCGCAAATTGGTCACGGAAAAGCCTTTACCATATCGTTTCAACAGCCTTTTGGAAAGCATTGACAGCAAATTATTACCATACGCCGCACGTTCATCATCGGCTTGAAATTCCTTCACAATCTACCGTCCGATCAGCCAATAAGCAATAACCATTTCACTGTTCACGGCATGGACAACCTTTGCTCTTGCCCGTTCCAAAATGGCCACAACACGTTCAAACAGTCCATCACTGTCAGACGCCGTTAGCAGCCGTTTATCATTACTATTGTCAGGCATCCTTTATCCTTCCGCATTCATAATTTCATAATTTTCTCCGTAAGTCGTAGCAGCTTTCCGCTTCCTTGACGCAACAGACATCGGATCACTTTGCCATCCACTGCTCATCAGCACTCCAGGTCATCCGGTTTTCACGCAAACAGTCCATAGCATCTCCGGTGAATCCGGCCTTGCAAATAACGAGCAGCAGCGCCCTGTTAACATTTTCAAGCCGCATCAATTCATCTGCTTTGGCCTTGAATTCTAAGACTTCCTTTTTTGAAAACTTGGGCTTGCGGCGGTTTTTGACTTCACCGATCAAACTGTAACCATCCCCTTTGACGCGGGCGAAAATATCCACTTGAATATCCGCTTTATAAATCGGCGACGCGGACCATGACCACACGCTGGCATATTCGACAAAGCAGAAATCATCCGGTAAATCGCACAACATGGACTTGAAAAGATCGTTATTTTTATATGCCCGCCTGGCCAGTTTGCGGATAATGACAAATTCGGCAAACTTGCCTTTGAAATGGTTGTATTCACCGGACAGGCTGTTGTATTTGCGCCGGATGTCTTCTGACAGCGCTTTATAATCCCGTGTGATTTCAGACGGATCGAACTCTTCGATGTCATCCGCATACTGCCCGCGGAACACTTTGTCAAAAATATTGTCCTGCACGCCCTGATAGTAAAAGTTGCTGCGACCCCTTTGGATAATGTCTGTTTTGATCAGTGCCCGCATCTTTTTTTCCAGATCGTAATCATCCATATCCGGTACGATTTTTTCGCGTATTTCTTTACGGCCCACCGGCCGCTCTCGGTGTTTGATCAGGTACAGGAAAATATTTTTGGCGTTTTTTTCATTGATACGATCAAATGCTGATGCGATATACTCCATCCATATCTCACGGATGTCACCGCGTTCATCCAGCGTCTCGTATTCAAGAACAGCTAAAACACCTTCAGGCGTAGTCATATCCTTATCCGGGCAGTCGGATTGCATCAACGACGATATATAAAACGGGTTGCCTTCCGAATCTGATGCCGCTTGTGATATCAAAGGAACTATTTGAAAAGGGGATGGACATCATCAACGATGGGCTGAAGACCTTGCAAAGCTGAAGGGCCGGGCGGATACAGTGCTTCGCTGAGGCTACACCGTCTCAAGTATCTCTATGATCTCCGAGCATTTACGATTAGCTCTCTGCATGATCTTTTCTGCTTCTATAAGCGTTATTTTCTCATAGCATTTATCTTCGATATCCTGCATGTTTATAAGTACATTCTGGTAGGCTCCCCAGATTCCTGTTTCAAGAACTTTGGCACCGACCTGTGTATCTGATTTAGATGCAGGATTGCCGTATTTGGCCACTTCAATCAGGGCGGACCAGGCTTTGTCGCCCAACCGCATGATGGATAAGGGAACATTTACTGCTGTTTGCAGACCTGCCTGCATTTTTTCAGTACGCGCCTGTTTTTCGGCTTGTGTTGCCTGAGGCAGACGCATCCCTTCCACATACTCTTTGAAAGCCGATGTGTCTGCATCAATCATCGGAATGAGCTGTCGGGTGAGCTGATGCAGCAGTGGGATAACCTTCATAATATGCGGCTGCACATCTTCAAATTTTCTCACCCCATAGGTCAATTTTGCAACCATCGCACCGAGGCTGACCCCCACCGCAGCGATTGCAGCGGATGCGGAACCACCCCCCGGAGCAGAGGAGCGGGAACCGATTTCTTCAATAAAGTCACGTACTGTCAGGTCGGCCAGAGGCTCCGCCGGTTTCTCTGCAACAATATATTCGATAATCCTCTCCCCTGGGATAAAGGGGGAAACCGAGTTGAGGCCCAGTCGATCTGCTGCAAGGCGAATTTTCTGATCTTCTTCATAGATAAAAAGGCTCTCTTTTTTTATATAATAGTCGGCTGCCATAATAAGAGAATCTAAAGGAACGATCCCAACAATCTCGGAACCCGTGACTCCCACCTGGAGTTTTTCAGCCTCCTTTCTGACTTCTTCAAAAAGAACATGAATAGGAGTGATCCGGTAATTGTTAAGATTCACAGTTACCTGGGCCATGTTATACTCATCAACAAACCAGCCCATTCCTTTAACATCTTTCAACCTGCCAGGCTCATCTGCACCTCTGCCCGCTTCACGCAGGTTCAGAGCTATACGGTGAGCCTGGTTAGAGGTGCCGAGGAGATTGACATTATAGGCAATGAGAAACATGCGCGCGCCTGTGGCAGTTGCCCCCCAGGAGGGAACAAATTTATCCGGACCGAAATCGGGTTTCCATTCAGGATTTTTGAGCTTTTCCTGCAGTCCTTCATATTCCCCCGCTCGCACATCGGGGAGCTTGCGGCGGTAATCATGTTCAGCCGCCTCCTCATAGAGGTAAAAGGGGACAGACAATTCGTCTGCCGCTTTGCTGGCAAAACGTTTTGCAACTTCGGCGCATTCCTCCATGGTGACCCCCGTCACAGGGATAAACGGGCAGACATCCATTGCTCCGAAGCGGGGATGCTCGCCTTTATGAGTACGCATGTCGATTCGTTCCTTTGCCACCCTGGCTCCGGCAAGGGCACCTTCGATTACGCTTTGAGGATCACCTACAAAAGTGTAGACGGTTCTGTTTGTTGAACGCCCCGAATCCACATCAAGAAGGGTGCAGTTGTCTGTTTTCTTAATTGCATCAGCAATCGCGTCGATAGTTTTCTGATTCCGGCCATCAGAAAAATTAGGTACACATTCAATAATTTTTTTCATATTTTTATTATCCTTATTTCATTTTAGGGTAACCGTTCACTCCCCCCTTAAGCGGAACGGCTTTCCGCTCTACATGATCGCGCCATGCGTGAGTTTGTAGCGCGGGAAGCTGTCCCGCGTTAGTTTGAACAACCGGTGAGACTCCGGCATGGTAGGCAAGAATGGCAGGAGACTCACCGTCGAGCAGAAGAAAATCCGCCTGCTTGTTTTTATCAAGGCTTCCTGTACTCTTGGCCATACCAATGGCATAGGCTGCATTCAGAGTTGCTGCCGTTAAGGCTTCGGCCGGGGACATATCCATATTCAAAATGGCCAGGCCGATAACAAAGGGCATAGATTCAGTAAAACTTGAACCGGGATTACAGTCGGTGGCCAAGGCGACCGGGAGATCGCTCTCAATCATCTTGCGAGCCCTCGCATAAGGTTTTCTCAGGCTGTAAGCGGTGGCTGGAAGCAGATTGGCAACAACACCGGCCTTGGCCATTTTTACGATGTTCTCATCGCTTGCGGCAAGCAGATGATCGGCCGAAATTGCGCCAAGTTCCACAGCAAGTCCCGCTCCACCGAGATCATGCACTTCGTCAGCATGTATTTTTACGTCCATGCCAAGTTTTTTGGCAGCCTGCAGCAACCGTCTTCCCTGGTTGATAGTGAAGACACCTTTTTCACAAAAAATATCGCATTGTTTTGCGATATTTTGTCGATTTACAGCAGGCAGCATTTCATCAATGATAAGATCAATAAATGCGTCTGAATTCTCTTTATAGTATGGGGGAATTGCATGGGCTCCAAGAAATGTCGCCACCACATCTTGCGGTGTTGTTCTGGAAACCCGGTCGATTGCCCGCAGCATCTTAAGCTCATTTTGAGTATCAAGGCCATAGCCGCTTTTGATTTCCAGAGTGGTTGCACCAAAGGACAGGGCGGTCAGGGCATGCTTGAGACAGTTTTTATAGAGTTCATCTTCCGTGGCTGCATCTATCGCCTTTACTGAGGAAAGAATGCCGCCACCCTGTTTTAGAATTTCAAGATAGGGTGTTCCCTCAATTCGCATCTCAAATTCACTTTCCCTTGTTTCAGCAAAACAGATATGGGTATGCGGGTCGACAAAACCGGGAACCAAACATCTTGATTGGCAGTCAATTTCCTGGTCAATGGTGAGGAAAGTAATTTCAGCAAGGATTTTGACTTCTTCCCCGACCCTTGCGATCAGGCCGTTTTTGACCAGAAGTGCACCTCGGGGAAAACTGGCAATTTGGGATTGTGCTCTGCCGCCAGCCGGACAGCCCTTATCTGAAGGCGTATAGATACGACAATTTCGAAACAATTTTACAGACATTACAAATAGACCTCCGGACAATCCCGATCAGGGTTAATCATTTTCTGCAAAAAGATTTTTCACTGCCTTTTTTACAATAACATCGTCCGCCCTGAATGGAATTGTGATCTGATCTTCGTTATCATTGTTCTGATTATAGTCAACCGCCACCTCCATGGCATTGGGGTTGCGGCTCCAGTTACGGCGGGCAACTCCGCCCATCACATCCCAGGACATTGCCGAGCGAAGGATATCACTGACACGGTCACTGCCGTCCAAAACCATGCCGAAACCACCGTTGATAGCCTTGCCTATTCCGGTGCCGCCTCCATTATGCAGGGCTACCATCGACATGCCCCGGGCGGCGTTGCCGGCAAAACAATGGGTCGCCATATCGGCGCATACATTACTGCCGTCTTTGATGTTAGCGGTTTCACGAAAAGGGGAATCAGTACCACCCGGGTCATGATGATCTCTGCCAAGCATGACAGGTCCGATCTCGCCCTTTCTTACCATATCGTTAAATTTCAGGGCAATCGCCACGCGTCCGGCGGCATCGGAATAGAGTATTCTTGCCTGGCTGCCGACAACCAGCTTGTTCTTTTTGGCATCTCTTATCCAGATATAATTGTCCCTGTCTTCCGGGCGTCTATCGGGGTCGATACAGGACATTGCCGCCATATCGGTTTTATCGAGGTCTTGCGGTTTCCCACTCAGACATACCCAGCGGAAGGGACCATACCCATAATCGAAAATCGGACCCATAATATCTTCGAAATAGGACGGGTAGATAAAGCCATCTTTAGCATCTGCACCGTTTTTGGAAACCTCGGTGATCCCTGCATCAAAAACAGCTTTTAAGAATGCATTCCCATAATCGAAGAAATACGTTCCCTGTTCAGTCAATTTCCGGATGGCCTCATAGTGTCGCCGCAAACTCTTATCAACCAAAGTTTTGAATTTGTCCCGGTCGCTTGCGAGCAGCCGGGTCCTCTCGTCAAAAGATATGCCCTGTGGACAGTATCCGCCATCGTACACCACATGGCAGGAGGTCTGGTCTGAAAGAAGATCGACTTTTGTCTTTCGGATTGCCATATATTCCAGAAGATCTACGATATTGCCATGATAGGCGATGGAGGTGTTGTCCTTGCCGGCTACCGCTTTTTCTGCTATTTTCAGGACTTCATCCATGTCGTCAGAAACAAGATCAACCCATCCCTGTTGGCGGCGGGTCTCTATTCGGGAAATATCAACTTCAGCAGTTATCGATACGGTTCCCGTGATTTTTGCAGCTTTAGGTTGGGCGCCGCTCATGCCGCCCAAACCTGAGGAAACAAAGAGTAATCCGGATAGATCACCATCATCGGCAATATCGCACATCAGGCGACCGGCATTGAGAAGGGTGTTATAAGTGCCATGAACAATACCCTGTGGGCCGATATACATCCACCCTCCGGCGGTCATCTGGCCATAGGAGGAAACACCCATCTGGGCAGCCACTTCCCAATCATCCGGGTTGTCATATAAACCGACCATCAAACCGTTGGTGATGATAACTCTCGGGTTATCCGGGCTGGATTTGAACAGACCAAGAGGATGCCCTGACTGCATGACAAGGGTTTGATTTTCAGTCAGCACCTCGAGATATTTCCTGACAAGGCACAACTGCATCCAGTCATGGCAGACACTGCCCGTTTCTCCGTAGGTGACAAGCTCGTAAGGGTAGAGTGCCACATCAAACCTGAGGTTGTTATCAATCATCAGTTGAAAGGCCTTACCGGCCAGACATGCACCTTTATACTCATCAATGGGACGCGCTTTAATCGCCCCTTCAGGTCTGAAGCGATATCCGTAAATCCGGCCAAAAGTTTTCAACTCTTCCAGAAATTCAGGAATCAACGTGGTATGATGCTGTTCAGGAATATAGCGCAACGCATTTTTCAGTGCGGTTTCAGTCTGTTTTTTATTTAACCGGAAACCGCGATCCGGGGCGCGGCGAATGTCTTTTTGAAATGATTTTTTTTCAGGCAATTCGTCATCAAGACGAACTTTCATAGACAGAGAAATATCTAAATTGGTGAGCATTATTTTCTCCTTCGGCTGTTTTTCTTTCGTTAAAGCATAAAAATTTCGTAAAAACTAACCTGAATAGATCAGATTATTTTTGACTTCCCCGACTCTGTTCAGGCCCCCCTGCACACAATTCCACCTCTCCAGGTCTGATAATCAGCAGGTATTATCAGAGTTAAGGCTCTTAATCAGTGGACTGGCCTTGCGCCATGCCCAGCAGGTATCAAGCAGATATTTTTCGTGATCCAGAGGTGGGTTGTCACTCCTATTAGCCATGCGGGTTTTAAATAACCAGTATCCCTGAACGGCTGCCGGGGCCATGGCCAGCAACAACGTCGTCAAATGGACGCAGCCTTTTATACCGCCGGCAATTTTTTTGACTTTAGATGTAAATCCCGGTGCAATGTTCAGTCCCTTGATTTCATCAAGACTATGTTCCATTTCTCGGCAGATCGCTTCGTGTGGGGCTTTTGGAATTTTTACATGGACACCCTTGATTTTCAGTTCGGTGCCTTCGATCAGCAGTTGAATCTGCATGTTGTGATAAATACCAGGCTCCGCGGGTTCACCGGATGTTTCATAAACCGTTACCAGATTCCCCTCTTTCAATTCGCCTACTATCAATATATGTTTTTCATCGACAACGTAGCTTGAAATGTTCAGATGGCGATTGTGTATCTTTTCAAGACTGTTCACTTCTATTTTTTCCATTGGATTATCCTGTCCTTCATATTTAGCTTAGAGCTGACTGGCATTGCCCGGTCGGTAATACAGACATCGTAAAGCAGCTTTATAATATAGCCTGCGAAGCCTTAATTCAAGACAGTTGAGCACTTTTTACATGAAAAACAGACATTAACTCTGAAAAACGGAATCGAATAGACGTTTCCCGGGTCCCAGGCCGGGCTTTTCCATTGCTTGGTAACTTCAGAATACCTGGCCTAGGCAAGAAGCATCAAATAGTATAAGGCTTTAATAATAAAAGAATTTTATCAGCAAACAACAAATATTCCTTGATATTTTTATAGGAAAATAATATGGGACCTTTTTTTTGCTTAAAATCTGGAACGGTTACGAAAATATTAATCAACAAAAAGCAAAGGTACACAAATGGCTCAATTATTATTACCTCTTCTGCCTTCCGGTGCAACTGCGATTAATGATATTTTAAGTGTTCTAAATGAGAATGGCAGTTGGTATTACTTCGCGGGAATAAGTCCTATTTTTTCTCATAATGAAAAAGATATGGCATCATTTCGTATGTTCACAAGTCAACTTATTGTATCAGGTCAATGTCGCAATATTAATATCA
>NBLJ01000044.1 GCA_002084545.1 Desulfobacteraceae bacterium 4572_123
ATGTTGCCGGGCCAGGCAATGGCCATGAACAGGTTCATCACCTCCCGTGAAATATTTAAAATTTCCTTACCGAATTCAAGACTGAAATGCTCTAAAAAATGGTCCACTAAAAGCGGCAGATCCTCCATTCGTTCCCTTAGGGGCGGGAGACAGATCTCAATGACTTTCAACCTGTAATAGAGCGCTTCACGAAATTTTCCGGCCTTGACCATATCCTCGAGGTTTCGGCTGGTGGCCGCCACAACCCTGGTATTTACCCTGACGGGGTGAGGGTCTCCCACCTTTTCAAACTCTTTTCTCTCCAGCACCCGAAGCAGTTTAACCTGGGTTTGCAAAGATATATCGCCGATTTCATCAAGAAAAATCATCCCTTCGTCAGCAAGCTCAAAACGACCGATACGGTCTGTATCGGCGCCTGTGAACGCCCCTTTTACATGGCCGAACAATTCATTTTCGATCAGAGCTTCCGACAGGGCCGAACAGTTGACCCGTACCAGGGCTCCATTTTTTTCCTGTCTCCGGTGAAAAAGTGCCTCGCAGACCAGTTCCTTGCCGGTTCCGCTTTCACCGGTAATCAAAACCGTATTGCCATAATCAGCCACATTTTCAATTAGAGTATAAACCGCCTGCATCTTTTCACTCTTACCGACCATGCTGTAAAATTTGCGCCGGCGCCTCAAGTCCCTTTCCAGGTGATCGAGCCTGGTTTCATCCCGCACCACCATCACGGCGCCGCTGACTTTGCCTCTGGCATCTTTCAGGGGGGATGTAACCATGCTGACACAATCGGCCTTACTGGACGGGTTGCCGCACTTCAGGGCCTCGACCACAATATCCCTGCCGGTTTCAATCGTTTCCCTGATTGATTGATAACATCGCCCATTACATTCTTCCGGCAGATCCCTGAAATTTTTTCCCACCAGATCACGGGTGAATCCACAGATACGCCCGGCGGACTCACTTACCTGGATGATAGAAAATGAGCTGTCAACGGTAATAATTACATCTTTTACACTTCTGAATATGGCCTCCATGTTCAATCGGTATTTTTTTTCCCGCAGTACATCCATCCCGCTTTTTTCACCCAGATTGATATCGACAAAAATCAGATCAAAATCTGTTTCGTTGATCAATTGAATGCTCTCATCATAGTTTTTTGCGGAAAATACTCTAAATCCGTTGCGGGACAAAAATGACTGCATAATATCCCGGATAGAGAACTCATCATCTACAACCAATATTGTTTCATTCATCAAGCAAACCCTGATCACTGGTAATTGGTTATTTTATTTTTCGACATGGATTGCGTTCAATGCGTGCGGAAAATCACGGGGATATTATCAATCAAGGTGGAGAAAAACAAGCATAAACTGATTTATTGAAATATATTCAGGACAATGCCATTTCTTTTCGCCCCCCGCAACATCAAGTGCGAAAATCCATTTACACACAGTTCTATTCTTGATATAAAATTTGTTTTACTCTTATTAAGCTATATATTGCACTTGATGCCGTATAAAATGAAATGACCCATGCCACGATCGACTTCAGCACATACATAACCATAACCATTTGGTTCGGGTGCAACAACAACTGCACTTTGTGCATGCTTGGTGACCTGAAATCAAAATTGCCGCCTGTAGGTTTTCAAAAATTCCAGGAAATCCTCATGGATATATGCGAAGATGGAAAATACCGGAATCTGATCCTTTCAGGCGCTGAAGTAACAACCTTTGATAAGCTGCAAAAATATGTTCGATATGCGGCTTCCCTGAATTATTTTAAAAAAATCCAGATTCAAACAAATGGGCGACGCCTTGCCGGCATCAACTATGTGCAGGACCTCATTGAATGCGGTGTTAATGAATTTTTTGTCAGTATCCATGGACTGCCACAAACCCATGACGCCATAACCAGGCGAACGGGATCATTTGAACAGACATGGACGGGATTACAAAATCTAACCGGGTTTGATGTCAATGTGATCAGCAATACTGTGGTAATCAAAAAAAATTTCCATGATATTGTTCCTCTGACGCACCTCCTGCACGGCAAAAAACTGGATGAAACGCACTTGTGGAACTTTTTTACCATGGAAAAGGCTGATACAGGGAATAATCTGGTTCGGCTCAACGATGTTGTCACATTATTTCCAGAATTGCGCAACATTGCAAATAAATCCAACATTCCTATAGTGTTTAAAAATTTCCCCGAATGCCTGCCTGCCAAGCCCCCTCTTTATATCGACAGCCGTCTGGCCGAAACGCTGATCCCGGAACCGTACTGGCATGCCTTTGCCCAAAATCAATTCGGATTGTGTTCATATCGTAAAAATGGAGCGTGCAGGGCACGGCACTGTTGGGGCCTTTCCAGTGCTTATGTCGGCAAATATGGATACGAAAGGCACTTGCTATCACCGATGGATTGCGACAGGTAGAGGTTGATATGGGCTTTTTCACCAAACGGTTTGAACATACCGCGGCACAAGATAAATTTTATGATTATTGTCTTTGGGAATACAAACCGGCGACCCCGATATCCGGCAAATTTCGTTCCGTCAATTTGCTTCTTGACTCATTCGAATATGCCGGGGTTGATGAGAGGTGGTATGCGTTTTTATCGGCCATTCGTAAGAGTATTGGCCACTTCCGCACGGTATTTGGCGTCAAATATTTTCAGAACAGGCTGTTTTGGGAATTCTATTTTTATGATTACAGAAAAAAGAACCGGCAGAGATCAATGTCGCGGATCATTGAAGCATTGAGGCTGTTCACATCTTGTCCCGTACAGCCGGATGAGCACATACCCTATTTCATGTTTTCCATTGATGTGGACGACAGGCTGATATCAGGGCAAAGGGCACTGGATGAAATTCATATGTACATGGAACATCCGGGCAGCAGATATGCCTCCGGAATCTGTTATTCTCTGACTGAAGAAAAAACAACTCTTGAAAATTTTTACTTTTTCTTTAATGCCGCAACACAAATGAAAGACGTGGTACAGAAGCTTTCCTGCTCAGCATATTTTGACCCGGAAAAGGTTGATCTTAAACAAATTCTCTGGCCGGAAATGCGGGGATGCCGGGTTATAGTTACAGCCAACAAGCAGGAAAATGACAGTGTGTACTTCTCGCGAGTGACCATTGAGCAATTCATTTTCTTTCTCAAGAAAATGGAATATCCACGCGCAATGTATTCTTTTGTTAAAAAAAACAGGAATCGTCTGGATCATTTGTTGTACGATGTGAGTTTTGACTATACAGTACAAGATGGTCATCTTGAAATCATCAAGAGCGGATATTACGGATTTTTCTAAAGGATTTTTTAGTGATGCAGAGCGGCCCTATCCTATAAATAAAGAAAAAAAACAATGCAATCACCCGGCATAACACCAGGACATTCAATTTATACAGCAAACTGCAGGCACTCATGTGAACTCAGCGCCTTAAATATCGGAAAGGTCCTTGAGTTTCTGAGGCAAAACGGCTACACCATCACCGATGACATTGGTCTGGCTGATGTTGTGCTCATCAACAGCTGCTGCGTCATATCCGGCAAGCGGAATCTGGTACGTTCCGCTCTGGAGATGGCCCTGAATAGTGCTCATATCGAAAAAATCATTTTATTCGGGTGCTTTGCAGGGATTCAGACGGGGAAGATCTCGAAAATCATCAAAATCCCGTCCAAATCCATTGAGCAGATAGATGACTACTTTGATCACCATATTTCCATTGAAAATATTGAGATTCAAAGGATCAATCAAAATATTTTTACGCCTTATCAGGCCAGCTTTGACTCTGGGCTGAACTATGTGTTGATTTCTCAAGGATGTGTAAACAGATGCTCCTATTGCAACATAAAAAATGCCAAAGGCGAGGTGCAAAGCCGACCGGTTGATGAAATTGTCGAGGATATCCGGAAACGGATTACTGATGACGCCAAGGAGTTCATTCTCGCAGCTGATGACTGTGGCAGCTATGGCCGGGATATCGGGACGGATATCGTCTCTCTCATCCGGAAAATTTTTGCAAGTGATCCCAGAATCAAAATCAGGCTGCATTATCTGTTTCCACGCGTCCTGATAGAAAATGAGCAGGCATTTATGGCGCTTTTCGCCACCGGGCGTATTACCTATGTCAACTTTCCCATCCAGTCCGGCGCTCAGCGTATCCTCAATCTCATGAACCGTTCCTATGACATTGTGCAGGTTCTGCATATCGTCTCCCACATCAAACGTATGTCTCCCCGGACATGGCTGTACACCCATATCATTGTAAATTTTCCCACTGAAACGGAAAGAGACCTCCAGGCCAGTCTGCATGCATCTGAGATTTTCGATGAAGCGCTCTTTATGAATTATTCAAAAAATCCGTTAACGCCCGCGTTCAGGTTGCCGGATGTGGACAAAAAACAAAAACAAAGAACTTTAAAAACAGTGTCTGCATTTCTCAAAACCGGTCATAAAGGTCTCCTCATCGATTCGGACTCGGGAGCACCATTGTGATGCGCACTCAAATCAGGGGGATAAATGTTGACCGATAGCCAGCCCAGGGTCGTCCAGGTGACCCTGACAAACAGGTGTCAATGTGCGTGCAGGCATTGTGGCGTCACAAAGCTCAAACAGAATCCAAAATATGAACCAACCCTGCAGGAACTGGATGCGATCTTTACCGACCTTAAAAAATCCGGAACAAAAATCATTGACCTGTTCGGTGGAGAGCCGACCATCAGACAGGATATCTTTGAAATCATCAGCCTGGGCAGATCCCACGGGTTCATGGTCCTTATTGAAACAAACGGATTTCTTTTAGATGAAGTTTTTGTGCGCAGCCTGAAATCCGCCGGACTCAACCGTATCTACATCTCCCTTGATGACTACATCGCACGCAATCACGACGCCAACCGGGGGCGCAAGGGGCTTTTTACACGGGTTGTAAAGGCCATTGAGCTTTGCCGGCAGTTTTCCATACCCGTGGATGTATCCATTGTGCCGCCCAATGAGGAATATTTTTACCACGGGCATATGAATCGGTTTTGCGACTTTGTGTTGAGCAGGGGGGCGGATAAGGTACGGATACTATTGCCCAGGTTCACCGGCAATATGCAGCTCACCGATGACAGTCCGTTTACTGACGGGAATGAGCAGGGCCTGGTCAGGTATATTCGCCCCCGCTACCTGGAAAGGGTCTATTTTCATTCCCCTGACACCCCGGACAGTGACATCACCCGCTGCTCTGCAAAACAGTTCTTCTGTCACATTACGACAACAGGCGACGTCCTTCCCTGCCCATATCTCCCCCTGAAGTTCGGCAATATCAAGCAGGAGTCAATATCGGGCATTTTCGCCAGAATACAGTCAAGCGAGGTCATGAAAATAGGGGCCATGCACTGCCTGGCCAGGGATATAGGATTCGTAAAAAAATACCTGGTTCATCTAAAGCCGGATCAGCCGTATCTGGATGTTGATGAGCAGGGCGGGATTCTTCTGCCTTAAATGCTTATCAGGAATCAAAAGAAGGTGCGAAGTATTATATGCAAAATTATCAAAAAGCACTGTTTCATTCACGGCAGTTTGATCTTAATCATTCAAAGCTCACCGACAAATGGTTTTATTTTCTCGAGTCGGTGCAAAATGCCCTATTGGAATGTTCTTTCAAGATTAGCAAGGACAATCTCTATCCCTGGAGATTTCACCTGTGGTTTCATGAAGATATTCAAAATGCCATACCTTTGTGCCTGCAATTTATAAAACAATATGGTTCTGCCCAAAGGCAATTTGATTTTACTAAATTCAACACAATATATGGCCGGGCGTTTGATCAGTTTGATATTGGGCAACTGGTTTTAGGGGTTGATTTTCGAAAGCAGATTATCGATTCAAGGCTTAAGATCTGGTTTGTCATCACCTCTTATGAAGATTCTTTTCTCGATACACTCATCAACACATGCGATGTGAGTGATGACATCAGGGAATATCTACATAACCCCCACCTGCTCATCGGCTTTGATTTTTGTTTTTCAGGTGTAAGCCGCATCAAACTGTATCCTGTTTTTTTCCAAAGAGATTTCCTGGATTTAAATTTTTCCAATAAGATAAAAAAACTGTTTTCACCATATACCATCGAACTGATGCAGCTTTGCGACAGATTTCATATCGGTATAAAAGAGGGATCTAAAGACAGGATACTTCATTTTCATCCCTTTGACTGGAAACACTTTGTAGATGTTTTGAATAAAAACAGTGATCTCAACCTGCTTGAACACACACTTCAAAAACTTCAAAAAAGAGATCTGCGGGAAGTTTTTTTATCGTTATCACAATTTGAAATTGAGCAAAGATCTATTAAAAACATAAACTTTTATTACATGTGATGGGCTCATAAATGGCGACATACAGGCGGTGGCTTGACAAATCTCTAAAAAAACAAACGATTTATACCCAGAAGTATCTGAATGTTCAGAAATATAACTTTGGTGCCCTTGATGAAGGCCCCGGTGTCCGCCATGCCGTTTTTTTGCAGGGGTGCCCGAACTTTTGCCCTGGATGCCGCAATATGGAAGCAAAAAAATTGCGGCAAAACAAACTCCTGCCGCCGCAAAGCGTCAGCAGGGATATCACACGGGCACGCTCTGCAAAATTTACGATGACCGGTCATCGTAAAGATACCGGTTTCCAGAAAATTCTATATGTAAATGCCCTGCGGCATATCCTGTGGGACATATTGAATACCCATGAATATGTATTGGCATCGGGCAAAAATGATATATCGGAGTATATCCGCCTGGCAAAGGTTCTGTTTACCGGTCTTTCCGTACTGCTCCGCGGTCATGATCCGTCTGCCGCCCCCCGGGACTGGCTGGAACTCCCGATACAGGGGGTGACGATCTCCGGTGGGGAACCTTTATTGCAACCCGTGCAGGTCAAAAGGCTCATCGGGTATGTCAGAGAGAGGAGACCTGACTGGGATATCTGCCTTTACTCAGGTCTTTACAGCTGGGAGGAGATGCTCAATGATCCCCTGCTTAGATCCGTTGTGGAGATGACCGACATGGTAAAGGTTGGGGCCTTTCAATGGAAAAATGAGAATGTAGCCCATTTTTATTTTGGATCCACCAATCAAATACTCCTGGATTCTAAAAAATCACTGGCTCACCAAAAACCTGTGGCCTATGAGTATTCCATGGAAATTGAAGCAGGTTTGCAGATGAGTTCATGGCACAGGCACAATAAGCGTGTTCCTGTGCTCAGAGATGACACGCTTGATATTTTGCGTCTGATTCGCCTCGGAACATACACGTTTGATATGTATGAAGAATTTGAGATGCTGTTTGGAAAAATTGATAAATCCATGTTCCGGCGTATATTTGAATTCAAACCCCGAGTGGAACATAAATCCGTATCTCGAAACTATTTTAAACAAAATACTACGTTGAACATTGCCCATGTGGATTGTACACCCTTGGCTACTGCCGAAAAACAGTGTGTGAATGTGTATCTGCAGGGATCAGAAAAACCCCCGGCGGTTGATACGAACCCGGGCATGTGTGACATTGGTTTCGGCAAGGAGATGACGGTGGATTCTTTGCTTGATCATCTGCGAAAAATACCGCCATGGTATTTTGCTGCTGATCGAAAAGAAGAAAAACTTGAGTTCTGCCGGTTGAACCTTGCTTTGCAGAATAGATTACTTGACGTGCAAACTGATTACTTCATGCTGCACAGCCCTTCTGCTGATATGACCTTAAAGCAATATCAAAGGATCGTCGGGTTCTATCAAAAACAGGTTCAGTTGTTTTTCAGTCTCAAAGGAGCGGGACGGAAAGTAAGGTGTAAAACGTTATTTCTTCGGGGGGGAGATGCCCTGTTGCAAGCCAATGCGCTGTCCCGGTTTTGCCGGCAAGCCCATGAAGCCGGTTTTGACATCTGGGTGGAGATCCCATATCCCCTTCAAAATATACGCAAGATCCTGGCGTCAGTGGACTTTATGCAATATGTGGATTGTATTGTCTGCGGCAAACCGCATAAAAAGGATTTTCCGTGCATCCTTCCGTTTCAATCCTCAATTGATCAGTGCATATATCACGCGGACACACTCAGTCCTTGGCGGCCCCGGCATATGTGGTCAGAGCAGATCATGGCCTATGCGCAGGCATTTAAAAATCCTGAAACGATCGCCGGTTACACATTACCGACTTCCATAATTAACTATTTTCAGCACCATGGGCCAAAGGCCCTGTCAGTGGAAAGTTTTGAACAACTTGCCGGGCCTGTTGAAACGGATTGGATTACAAAAAAACATTGAGACGTTGATTAGATATGAATGGCCTTAAATTCACATTTCATTTCCTGCCTGTTGAGGATCGGGTGGCCCTTGTTTTTGAAGACGAAACCAGGGAAATGCCCACCATTGTCTTAACCCGCAGAATAGTCAAGATGATGTGTGCACATTTGCGACGCATCCTTGAAGGCGCCATGTCGTCTGACGGGCATATGTATCAGGATCAGAAAACTCAGGTCATGGCGTTTGCCCATGAAGCCTTTATACACGAAAAGACCGGCAATGACGAGATAACCAGCGAAAAAAAGCAGCTCAAATTAAAAAACCCATCACTCACAACCAGAATAAATTTTCAAAAAATTAATAAAGTATGGGCGATTTCTTTTTTTAGACAGAAGACATTACTTGTCAGAATGCGGATGGGTAAAGAGACATTGCATCAGGTTTATCATGCATTGGCTGCAATAAGTGCCACGGCTGAATGGGATCTGCAGGATATCTTTGGATGGGCGAAGACGGAGGGAGACGGGCAGGGTATGGGAAAAGGATATATATGCTGAAATAATGTCGTCATGCATACAGTTTTATCTCTGTCCCGGGACCGGAATCTCCAGTTTGCGTTTCCTCATCCGTTTCATTATTTTCTTCTGCCGGCGCTTTCCTGCTTTTCTCCTCAACGGGCCTGTCTCCTGCCTCATCGGCAGGCTTTTCCCCGGATTCCTGTTCGGACATATCTTCCAACCGTGTCGGTTATTTCTTCATCTTCCAGCGGCATGAAACCGTCGGTAAATTCAACTGCTGAATAATAACTCCCGCCATACATCAAACCCTACAACCCAGGGCCCCACCAGGTTTCGGTGTCGTACTGCATCACATGGGTAATCCAATTATTTGGGGCCACCCACTAAAGGGCAGGTCCCCCCTCCAGGCACCCCAAGCACTCGCGTGAACTCGGGATGACGACAGTTGCATTGGCTGAAAAATACATTTAGCTCAACCCACGGGTAGCCAGGCGGTTTCAAGAGGACTGAAAAATTGCCGAAGAGCCGGGATTAATTTTTCGCGATCAAATAAACCAATGTTCCCCAAAACTCCTATTGAACATTAAATGCCAAACACTTTTTGCACAAATGTTCCTCTATTATTAAAAACAACGCGATAAAATTAATTATTTTGACATTTACAACGCGTTGTTATATTGTTTTTCAGACAATTTAACATCATTAATGCACAGAAAAAGGAATCGTTGGAAAATGATTCGATTTATAGGGCATAAGCTAACCCAATGGTTGAAGAATAAAAACCGAAAGCCATTGATTCTCAGAGGGGCCAGACAGGTCGGAAAAACATGGCTGGTTCGTGACTTTGCACACCGTCACGATCTTTATTTAATCGAACTGAATCTGGAGCGATCCCCTCACCTGGCAGATCTGTTTGCCGGAAATGATCCCGCAGCGGTCCTTCAGAACATCGAGGCTGAGTTGTCCATGACCATCGACCCGGCCTCGTCCCTGCTTTTTCTCGATGAAATCCAGGCGGCTCCCGAACTGCTAAGCAAGCTCCGATGGTTTAAAGAAGAGATACCCGGCCTCCCGGTGATCGCCGCCGGTTCTCTTCTTGAATTTGCACTGAAGCGCTATCCCTACAGTATGCCGGTGGGCCGAATTACCTATTTTTATATGGAACAGATGTCTTTTTTCGAATTTCTTCTGGCTTCCGGGAATAAACCGCTTTATCAAAAACTGGCTTCTTATGAACTGAATAAGGACATCCCACGGCCCTTACATCAAAAATGTCTTGAATTCTATTACCAATATTGCCTTGTTGGCGGAATGCCGGAAGTGGTTTCGGAATGGATGGAAAACCAGGATCCTGCATCCTGTCTCAAATTGCAGCAGGACTTGCTGGCCACCTTTCGCGATGATTTCTATAAATACGGCGGTGAAATGGATGCGCGACTGTTAGCCGACATCATGTTGTCCGTGCCCAGGCAGCTTGGCAGCAAATTCGTGTACAGCCGGGTTGATCCGTCCCTTAAAATTTTGCCTGTAAAGAAAGCATTCTCCCTTCTGTGTCAGGCAAAAGTCTGTTCAAAGATCCTGCACACCACCGGAAACGGGTTGCCCCTCGGCGCAGAATCCAATGCAAAATTTTTTAAATCCCTGATGATCGATATCGGTCTGGTTTCCGCTCAATTAGGCCTGTCCGCCATCAAGCGCCAGGAACAACGGGATCTTTTTTTTACAAACAAAGGGGGGCTGGCCGAACAGTTTGTGGGGCAACAGCTTCGTTTTGCACAGACTCCGTCCACGGACCCGCAACTGTTTTACTGGCAGCGAACCGGGGGGAGACTCGGTGAAATCGATTATATCATTCAACATGGGAGCCGGGTCGTTCCAGTGGAAGTAAAATCCGGCCCAGCCGGCAAAATGAAATCCCTGCATCAATTCATGGCGGAAAAAAAGCTCGATCTGGCCGTTCGCTGCAACCTGAACCTGCCTTTAGTGGAAACAATACGGGTCAAAACAACCCTGGGGCAACCGGTCGCTTATCGCCTGGTTTCAATCCCGATATATTTGTCGGAACACCTTCCCCGGCTCATTGAGCAGGTAACTCCCTACAGGCAGACGATTGCACAAGAGCAGGAAAAATCGGGTAGGTGTTTGGTTTAACGTATTCATCCGTCAGTAAAATTGTTGCAAATTCTCGAAAGCGATATAAAAAAAATAGCGAGCTGGAAAAAAATACAAGGCATTTATTGCGAAATTCAAGGTGTGATCCCAGCTCGTTTGATGATTTATCGGGTTTATTTTCCGAATTCGCCTTTCGGATAAGTGCAGGCAGAGCAATTCCGGCAGAATCCGTGGTTGCCGATGCGGGCCAGCTTAAGGCGCTTCGTGAAAAAATCCTGGCCCAAAGAACCAGATTTTTCAGGACAGAATAAACGTATACGATTGACTCGTATACAAACCATATGCAGAAATTTACAAACTCATTATTTGATAAATTTAAGGCAGGGGGCAATTAGATTTAAAAATGGCTGAAATTCGCACATAAGTGAGCGTAAAGAAAGAACTTAGAGCAATTATTTTATAAAAAACCAGCTTACACCACTATTAGTCGACTCAAAGAAATTTTATTTAAAATGTCGTTCTTTACTTAACGCTCACTAATATGCTCAAACAGTCAGCCCTTTTAAATCTAATCACCGCCTGCCTCCAGTGACTTTTTGAGTTTGTAAATTTCTGATATGGTTAAAAAAAATTTGCCCTCTCTCAAATCAGCCGGAATCTTTTCCGCGCAATTTCTTTAAAAGAATGCGAAGGATCATCTGCTCTTCATCGGTGAGCCGGCCTAAAAATTCCCGATTGGCTGCAATGCTTCTTTCCAGCAGCGTTTCCCCCAGCACCCGTCCCTCGGACGTGAGGCAGACCTGAAGGGCCCTGCGGTCTTCGGGATGGGGCCGTCGCTCAATGAATTCGGCCTTTTCGATGCGGTCCAGAATGCCGGTCAGGGTGGCACTGTCCAGCATGGTCCTTTCGCCGAGTTTCCGGGCCGTAATCCGGTCATTTTCAGAAAGAAAACCCAGCACCATCCCCTGAACGGCGGTAACATTGAAACCGCTCAGCTTGCGGGTCCAGAACCGTGCCCCGGCCTGATGAGCCTTGGCCAGTTGGAAAAAAATACAGTCTTGAGGTTTCATAATGACACCAATGGGTCGTTCCCGGTAAGAATTAATTAGCTTGTATACGAATTGTTTGCATACAAACATATTGTCCGGATACCTGTCAAGAATAAAAATCCGACATAGATAGACGGTATTGAGTTAAGCCCAGAGGACATGATTTACTGCATACTTACGTGCCCGTAAGCGTTTATGGCAGGGCCACTGAACTAAAACCCGGCCCTGAGGACCAGGTTTTAGCTGTTATAAGAAAACAGGAAAAAATCAGGATAAGGCTGGTGATGGATTACTGATTCCCGATGCCGGCGACAGCTTGACATTCAGGTGCCTATGGGGCATAGTTCCCGCAGTCTGAAACCTAATTCTTTTGCTATCAGTGACGATATGACTACACCTGCTGAAAAATTCAACATCGATGATTTTGTCCGCACGATTGAATCCAATTACCGGCAATGGAATCCGCCTGTAATCACCTTTATCGCCCACCGGGGCGCAGATCCTTTCCAGATCCTGGTTTCCACCCTGCTGTCACTGAGGACCAAGGACGAGGTCACGGCAAAGGCGGCCCAAAAACTTTTTGCCCGGGCCCGGACCCCGGAACAGATCGTGGCCCTGGGGAAAAACAAAATCCAGAAACTCATTTACCCGGTGGGGTTTTATCCCACCAAGGCGGGCCGTCTTGTGGAAATCAGCGAAATCATTATTGAAAAATACAACGGTAAAGTCCCCGGCGACCTGGATGCGCTCCTGGAACTTCCCGGCGTGGGCCGCAAAACCGCCAACCTGGTGCTGGTGGAAGGTTTCCAGAAGCCCGCCATATGCGTGGACACCCATGTCCACAGAATCAGCAACCGCATCGGGTATGTCCGGACAAAAACCCCGGACAAAACCGAGTTTGCCCTGCGCAAAAAGCTGCCCCTGAAGCACTGGATCAAATACAATGAACTCCTGGTGGCCTTTGGCCAGGTCATCTGCCGGCCCGTATCACCGTTCTGCAGCAGGTGCCCGGCCGCCCGCATGTGCGCCAGGGTAGGTGTGGGCACTTCACGATAATGTGCAAAGGGAAATAAAAATGGCATCAAAAACAATCAGGCTGGTTTCATGGAATATCAACGGCCTCCGGGCAGTGATGAAAAAAGATTTTCACCGGTCCGTTGCAAAACTCGACGCAGATATCCTGGCACTTCAGGAAACCAAAATCCAGGCTGATCAACTGACCCCTGAAATGACCGGCCTGGCCGGATATGATTCATGGTTTTCCCATGCAACCGTCAAAAAAGGATACAGCGGAGTGGCAGCCTATTCCCGGCTTGCGCCCACGCAGGTCAGGTACGGCATGGGCATTCCGGAATTCGACAATGAGGGCCGGATCATTGAAATGACCTTTGATGATTTCATATTCTTCAATGTATACTTTCCCAACGGCCAGATGAATGAAGACAGGCTGCAGTACAAACTGGATTTCTATACCGCATTTTTCGCGTATGCCGACTCCCTGAAAGATGCGGGCAGGAGCCTTGTGATCACGGGCGATTTCAATACAGCCCACAACGAAATCGACCTGAAAAACCCCGGTCCCAATGCCAAACGGTCAGGTTTTCTCAGAATCGAAAGGGACCGGCTGGATAAAATCATGGAAAACGGGTATGTGGACACCTTCCGCCACCTGTATCCTGACACCGTCAGGTACTCCTGGTGGAGCTACCGGTTCAATGCCAGAAAAAACAATGCGGGATGGCGCATAGATTACTTTTTCGTGACCCGGGACATCCTGGAAAAAGGGTGGATCAAAGACGCCTTTATTGAAAATGATATTTTCGGCTCGGATCACTGTCCCCTGGGGCTGGTGCTGGAGATATGATCCTGAAGGCCTGCGCCGCTCTTTGCCTGTACTTCATGAATCCTCCGGCCCGATTGATTTTCCATGTTTGCCGGACCCTTCCTCAATCGCAGAGCCCGGTGGCATACAGGGCACCGTCCACCATTATTTCAGTGATACGGCCGTTATCCTGGCGCATATGGACCTGGGCAACACCCTGCTCTCCTGTTGCGGTTGTATAATAAATCTGATTGCCCGCAACCCGGTATGTGCCGGATTCCTGACCGCCCTGACCGCCATAGGCCATACCTGCAGTGCCGCTGAAGCTTGATTCCGATCCAAAAGTCCAATGGCCCCGGCCGTCAAAGCTGATCCGCCGGGTACTGCTGTAGCTGCTTGATGAATAGGATGAGGATGAACCGCTCCAGTTGCACAGGGTTCCCTGAAGCTGCCATTCATTGCCTGCTCCGCCGGACGTCTGAGCGGAATTGCCGCCTGACTGCCCCACCCGGCCGCCCAGAACACCTCCCCCGCCCATGCCCCCGCTCCTGCTGCAATGAAAGACAGAGCCATCCTGGTAGCTGAGAGTCAAATTGTCTCCTGAAAATTCATACCTGTAATCGCTTATCCCTGCCTGACCCTGCAGGCGCAGGATATTCGGGGCAAGCACGGTATAGGAAAAACGCCGGCCGCCCAGAACAGCCGTCCCGGAGGAATCAAAGGAAACATCATTTGCAGGCCCGTCACTGCCCATATACGACATCCGGCACTGCCACTGCCCTATGAATTTTGTCCCGTCCGCGGGCCCGGCCGCCACAATTCCTGCGGAAATGAAAAAAAACAGAACTGCTCCGAATATATTTTTCATCATATTCCTCCCCATGTCGTTTTAATCATCAGAATTATCGCTCTGGTCAAAGGAAGATTCAAAATCCATGTCATTCAGGTTATCCCTGGCCCGTTCAAGATCATCAATGGGTGCAGGCTTCTCTTTACGCAGACCGATCAAACCAAAGGCCAGAAGAATAATGCCGACAACGGGATAATCCTCCATAATCCCGAAAAACGGCAAAACACATAAAAGCAGACCGGCCGCTATGGCATACAAGGAATATTTTTTTCTTTTTCCGCTCATTTGCACCCCCGTTAATTATAGTCACTAGTCATCATAATGGTAACCACTGCCTGCCCAGTAGGAGTCATTGGTGTAATAGTTTGCATTGGGATCATACCCTTCCATGT
Organism: Desulfobacteraceae bacterium 4572_123; assembly: GCA_002084545.1. GTDB lineage: Bacteria > Desulfobacterota > Desulfobacteria > Desulfobacterales > 4572-123 > 4572-123. The sequence continues at coordinate 15,028 of NBLJ01000044.1, forward strand.
AAGTACCGCCGCCACCACCGCCTGACTGGCCTGATGACTGGGCCTGGGCCTGGGCCTGCTCCTCAGCCTTCCGGGCTTCCTGAAAAGCCTGCAGGGTCTGCATCCACATCATCTGGTTCCGCTGGTATTCGGCCTCGTCCGCGTACCAGGAAACCAGCCTGGCTGTTTTTTTGTCAAACACCAGGTAATAGGGGACAAATCCCTTCCATTCCTGGTGCAGACTGTATTTCAGGGTTACTTTGTCTCCGACAAACTGGGTGCTCTTGGGTTTGCCGAGAATACCCAGTACCTCCTTGTGGCTCATACCGGGCGAGAGCTGATTGGTTTTTTCAATATTGTTGTAAAAATCAAGGCCCATACCCCCACCGGTGACGCAGCCGTCCAGTAACAGGCAGAAAAACAAAGCGGTAAACAATAATTTTGACCTTTTCATTGCTCTTTCTTCTCCATTGATTTGTTCGGATTATTCACTTAACGCAGAGTACACCTGAGGTTGTGCGGTTTTTGGGGAAGAGCCGTACTGTGGATTTTGATGCGGCAAAATTTACGAAAACAACAGACATACCAAATGGATATGCCGGGAATTCCCGTAAAATTCATGATGCGCAGGAAATCGGTTCAGATCAACTCAAAAATCGCTCAATTGAGGTTAAATACAAAACTCAGACCGGCCGGATGATTTTTTGTTCAACACGGATTAAGCAGATAATCTGTTTGAGATTCTCAACGATTGTATTATCGGCAGGGATTTGTCAAGATAATTTTAACAATGCGGTATTTTACAAAAAATAAATCTTCAGGCCCGGTACCGGCATGCCGGCACCTTTACGCACTTTCCACGCCTGTCATGTAACACCATAAATAACAGCAGGCTAAGATGAAAAAAGGCCCTCTCCGGGCATTCTGCAATATAAAAAAATCTTTCTACACCACCGGCTTTTGTAATGATTTTACCAGGCAGGTGCTGATTTTTAATCGTTTTACCAGCCGAATAACTGTTTTGCCAAGCGAAGGACGATTTCTAAATGTGTCACCACCTTATAATAATAATTTTACCAGAAGACAGTCGAGTTATAATCGTTTTATTGACAAAGTGCCGTTTCTAATTATATTACCAAAAGAATAATAATTTTACGAGGGTACCCCATGGAAATAAACATTTTGGAATCCCGCCCTGCCGGCTATGCTTATCTGCTTGACAGGTTCGTGCTGACGGGCATGCCCCATTGGCATACCTCATTTGTGTCGTCATCAGGGACCCACAGATCGGAAGTTAAAGATGGTGCAACCTGCGACATATACCCGGCAAGGTACTGGCCCGGAGAAACAGTCGGCGACCATCTTGAATTTGCGCTGAAATATGACGGGGTCAACCTGGGTTTGCTGGCTCAAATCTTCGGGAAGTCGTCCTTTGAAATTGAGCACATAAAGCCCAATGCTTCCAGAACAGAAAAATTCATTGCATCGCTCACACTTGCCGAAAAAGAGGACTTCTGTGAAAAGGAAAGGCTGATTGAGCTACAGAACCGTATTGTCGACCCGCGATTCAAAGACAGTGATTATCGGGACAGCCAGAATTACGTCGGGCAGACAGTTGCCTACCAGAAGGAGATTATACATTTCATCTGTCCAAAGCCTGATGACCTGCCAGGACTGATGGCGGGTCTTATAAAATCCCATAAGCGGATGAAAGAGGGAAATGTTTCACCGGTTATCCATGCAGCGGCGATTGCCTACGGCTTTGTATTCCTGCACCCCTTTGAAGATGGAAACGGACGAATCCATCGGTTTTTGATACACAATATCCTTTTGCTGCAAAAAATGGTTCCGCGTGGGCTCATGTTCCCGGTTTCAGCAGTCATGCTCAAAAATCCGGCAAATTACGATGCATCGCTTACGGCTTTCTCCCGGCCTTTACTGGGGCTCATAGATTACCAGCTGGATGAAATGGGCCGGATGACCGTCGAGAATGATACCGCGTGCTGGTATCAGTATATGGAGATGACACCGCAGGCAGAAGCTTTGTACGAATTTGTAGCCAAAACCATCAAAGAAGAACTTGTACAGGAGCTCAACTTTCTTGCCAGCTATGACAATACCAGGAAGGCGATACAGGATATCATCGACATGCCTGACCGCCTGATCGATTTATTCATCCGGATGTGCCTGCAGAACAACGGGAGTCTCTCCGCCGGAAAAAGATCTTCTCATTTTGATTTCCTTACCGGCAAAGAACTCGCGGCAATGGAGCAGGCCGTCAAAAGCGGCTATGCAGGCTATGGCAATTGACTCCTGCAAATTTATCAGAGTGGAATTCAGAGAGATCAGTCATCCTTCCTTTGATTTGTCAGAGCATTGCAAGGCTCATCTTTCCTGACTGTTATATTTCATCCTAACACATTGCCCGGTTTTCGGGGTCCACTATAGGTCAATTGGAATGATCTAATTGCATATTTTGTAAAAGAATAATTCTGTGTGTAAAATTAGAATAACAATTCAATCAATAACATAACAAGGCCAATTAACTTGGACTTTTTGTTACACTGCACTGCACAAAAAGCTCGTTATTGGCGACGTTAGGCATGTCAACCTCCTGCACCCCCAGTTGAAAAAAATGTGCGAGCTGGAGGTGACAACTACCCTGACACAGGGAGCTCTTGCTTATGTTCGAAAATTATACGTTCAGCTTCATGCTTATAGCCATCAGCTAAACTCCTGAGGGTGACTGCTAATCTCTGAAAACCGGCATTCTCTACTTCCTCTGCTTTATGGCGAAACTGATCCGCCAGCTCTTTCTCTGATTTGCCGGTTGGATCAACCCAATGAACGCCACGTGCGTTGTAAACCCCAGTCCTGTAACCATCACGCATATCGCCAGTATCACGGTCGTTCAATGCTTCAGCGGTTGCGCGGTGTATCCATAATCCGCTTGGATCTGCAGGAGAGTGAATCAAAACTTCACCAATGTTAATGAGTGCCACTTCCAAATGCCCTGATTCAGAACAGATAGCTTTTACTCGCTGAAGCCATTCAGTGAAATGATCTGCATTGAACACTCCATCTTCTTGCATTCCTGGGGGTGTTTCCCATTCATGTAGCAATCGCCAGGCATTTGTGGCAATGGCCTTTGATTCTTCAGATGGTTCCTTCTGTGGCTTGTCTTCTTTCTTAGAACGGTAGATCAGCCTGATCACTTCACAATAAAACTCTGGATCGTTTGCCAATCTGCTCTCCAGGAGTTTGGGTGCAGCACCGCTGTGGCGATCCAGTAGTGAGAGGTACGCCCATTCGACTTTGAAAAGATCTTCTTGTGGCACTGATGATTCAGACTGAAGAAATTTTATGAGTTCAACGATGTGATACCCATCCATAGCGTAGTTAGGTTCATTTGATGACAGTGCAGCCAGTAACGCCCGGACACATTGTTCAACGCTGATGGATTGCTTGGCATGGCGCATCCTATCGAGGCAGTTGATTGCGGCATGTGGTCTGCCATGTTCGATAAGCTTTTCAACAGCAACGGCAAGGTTGCCATCAGCCTGATAGGCATTGGCACCGGTGCGGGTCCAATATTCACCCTCGTGTTCCTGAAGCCATTCAAAAGCGCGATTCCATGCGTTCTTGGTAAATGGCAAACAGGCTATGAATTGTCCTATTTGATCTGGCGTCCAACCTGATTT
>NBLJ01000156.1 GCA_002084545.1 Desulfobacteraceae bacterium 4572_123
ATAATTATTTTCGGGGTGCACAATTGTCAGAAGATGAAAATGATTTCCCATAATGCAGAAACCAAGCACTTCTACAAAATATAATTTACTGATCTTTTTAATAATTTCAACAAACTCATCTTTATCGAAATCATCAAACGGATAGCCGTCTAAAGCTATTCTGGACATTGCGTGATATACTGCCTTTTCACCCTTTACAATCATTCTGGCGTATCTTGGCATTTTTAATCCCCTCATCCCTTGTTTAGTTTGAGTTACAATATTGACATATATCACAGTTGTCAATATAAATAATTAGTATGTCCCCTTTCTCTGAATGATTCGCAGTAAGCTTTCAGCTATTAGTCAAATAATTTCAGAATACTGTCAAATGTCATTATTTCACCCAATGTGTGAAAATCGCATTACCGGTGAACGCCCAAAATTCAGGCGCTAACCGCTGATTGCCAAGAGCTAATCGCTCATCTCAATTTTAATAGTCAGCCTTTGCTTGACAATGCCTCAATGAAAATAATACAGTCAATATTCCAAAAAAATTTAACATGGAGAACCAAATGCCTATATATGAATTCAAATGCCAGGATTGTGATAAATATGTTGAAATACTGGTAATAAATAAAGATGAAGAAATCGAAATGAAATGCCCTGACTGCGGTTCCACGAACCTGGAAAGGATTCTCAGCAGCACCAGCCATGTCATGGGCATCGGTCAGGCCGGGGTAGGTGCCACGGCCAAGACACGAAACTGCTCAAGCGGCTCCTGCACCACCTACGATATCCCCGGGTACAGCCGGTAACCGGATAAACGATACTGTTCATTATGAAGATCCCATGGCGAATCAAGGACCTGATCGACCTGGAATATTTTCTCCATGCCGATGAAAATTCCACTGATAAATATGACCAGGAACAAATCGACCGGCGTGACCGGGATATATATCTGCAATACATAGAACCTGCATTAAACAGGAATTCATCACCGGACGAGTCCAGGCGGACTGTCATAAAACTCTGGCTGGATCACCGGCGTCTGGCTGCGGCGGAACATGCCGGAGAACCACCGGCATTGCCGGGCACCATATTTGCCGAAATTTTCAAATTCATCCGCTGCGGAGCGGCAGCCGCCGGCATTTTCACGGGTTTTCTCCTGGCAATTTCCCTGCTGGGTTATTCCGGGACCCGCCCTGTGAATGTATCTGTTCTCTTTTGCCTGCTTGTCCTGCTGCAGGTTATATTGATCGTGCTTTCAATCGGCATGTTCGCCCTGCGCAGATTCAGGCCGGATACGCTGCCCACTTCAGTTATTTATACCCTGCTTCAAAGGCTCCTGAAAAAAATACTCCAAAAATTCACAAACCGCGTCATAAGGCGTGTACCCGCCCGCCGGCGCGACAGTATTCAGGCGGCCACAGGGCTTATTATTGGAAAAAACCGCATTTACGGCTCGCTGTTTTTCTGGCCACTGTTCATCATCATCCAGATTTTTGCCGCCGGCTGCAACGGCGGGGTGCTGGCAGGTATCCTGCTGCGGGTACTGACCACCGACCTGGCCTTTGGCTGGCAATCCACCATCCAGTTCAGCTCACAGGTGGTCTACCAGATGGTCAAAATCATCAGCCTGCCCTGGTCCTTTTTTTTACCTGCCGGCATGGCTCATCCTTCCCTGGCCCAGATTCAGGGCAGCCGGATGGTGCTCAAGGAGGGCATCTATCAGCTTACCACCCCTGCCCTGGTTTCCTGGTGGCCGTTTTTATGCCTGGCAATTGTTTTCTACGCCCTTTTGCCGCGCCTGATTCTGCTCTTTAGCGGCTGGTTTGCCCAGAATCAGGCCCTTGGCCGGCTGCGCTTTTCCCACGCGGCCTGTAATCAATTGATCCGCCGGATGAAAACACCCATTTTAAGCACCCGGGCCATTGAACCTGAATATCAGAAAAACAGCTTTGAGCAAATTAACCAGGGCCCGGCCCTAGAAAAATCAACCCTTTACAAGGCAGCGGATGCAGGCAGCGATGTAATAGCCCTGATCCCTGATGAAATCCTTGATCAAAGCACGGAAGCTATGCTCTCTGCCGGCATCAAGTCCTTCACGGGCCTTGATGTCCGGGCACTTATTCCACTTACTTTCGATCTCGGCGACCTTGAAATGCTTGCCGAACGTATCCGCGCCGATCCTTGAGACCCTCGGCTTTATCCGCCAGGCCCGGGATATCATGGGACCGGAATCTGTTATCCTGATCGGCCTGATCGGCAAACCCGGGGCAGACACGCTGTTTACCCCTGTCAAAAAGGAAAACCGGCAGGTATGGAAACAGAAAATCAATGCCATGGGAGACCCGTACCTGCAGGTGCAGCCCCTGGGAGGCATCCATGAATAGCCCCTCGGTACCTGTATTTGCCATTGTGGGGCATCCGAATGAAGGCAAATCCACGGTGGTATCCACCCTGTCCGAGGATGACAGCGTTCGCATCAGCGCAACCCCCGGGGAAACCATAAAATGCAGACCCTTTCCTGTTATCATAGATGATCGGGAAATAATTCGTTTTGTTGACACGCCCGGTTTTCAAAACCCCAGACAGACCCTGGCCTGGATGCAGAATTATAGAGGAGCCGGCAAGGCAATCGTGCAATCCTTTTGTCAGGCCCATGCGGATAAGACGCAATTCAAAGATGAGCTGGAGCTGTTTCAACCCATCGCACAGGGCGCGGGTATTATTTACGTGGCTGACGGATCGCGCCCGGTTCGCGGCAATGACCGTGCTGAAATGGAAATTCTGCGTCTCACCGGCCTGCCGCGCATGGCCATCATCAACTGCAAGGACCCCGAAGAGAGCTACCTGGAGGACTGGAAAAACGAATTTGCAAAACATTTCAACTCCATACGGGTATTCAACGCCCTTTCCGCAACATATGCCGAACGAATCGACCTGCTGGAAAGCCTCAAAAGCATCCACCAGGACTGGCAGGCAGCCATTGCCATTGTCATCAAGGCGTTTAAAAAAAACTGGCACCAGCGCAATATCCGGACTGCGGAACTGATCAGTGACATGCTGACCGACTGTATTACGCACACCGTCACCCGAAAGACAACGGATGGCTCCAGGGCTGCCGCAGTAAAAGCCCTAATGCGGGATCAATACCGCAAAGAGATCAAAAAAATCGAAAAAAAAGCGCATCACAAAATCAAAAAAATTTTCAAACACAATATATTCAACCTTGATCTGCCTGCCCAGTCCATCGTCAATGCAGACCTTTTTGATACCCGCACCTGGCAGGTCCTGGGGCTGACACCCCGGCAGCTTGCAACCGCGGCCGGCATTGCAGGCGGAACACTCGGAGCCGTTATTGATACGGCCGCAGCCGGACTGACTTTCGGCATCTTCACCGCCATCGGCGGCGCTGTAGGGGCCGGGTCCGCCTTCTTCGGAGGCCGCCGCATGACATCTGTTGAGATCGTCGGACTCACACTGGGCGGCAGTCAGATCCGAATCGGACCCAACGCAAACATCCAGTTTTTCTATGTCCTGCTGGACCGGGCATTGATCTATTATGCACATGTGATCAACTGGGCGCACGGCCGCCGGGACCGGCCGCAATTCGATAATGAAACAGCTGTTAACGGAACTTTAAAAAAAAGCTTCAGCAGCACATTGGACAACCGGGCTGAAGCCATCTGCCGGGAGTTTTTTAAAAATATCCACGGGAATAAAAATAACCGTATCATACAGGCCCGAAAAAACCTGGAAGGGATGATACTCGCTCAACTGGAACAGATTTCAAATTTAACTGTTTGAAGTTTTGGTGTACTTAAGGTATTAGATAACGTTTGTATTACCGCCGAGCCTCACTATCGGCGCACTGATAATTGAAAACAAGCGGCCTTTAAAATAAGCTATAAGGCTGCAAGAGTTTTATACAAGGAGATATAGATGCCCGATAATGCTGCAAAATCATATGGTTGGAGCAATGACATGCCCATATCGCTGCATGAAAAACTCAAGCAGGATCTTAAAACCGCCCTCCTGGGCCGGGACTCTTCGGCCAAGGATAATATCCGCATGATCATGAGCGAATACCCGAAGCTGACCGTTCCCCTGACCCTGGAAAGCGGCAAAAAGACCACACGGCTCAAAAAACCGGAAGAGATCACCGACGATGACATTCTGGATATCATCCGGAAACTTGTGAAATCTGAAAAGACAGTGCTGGAATTTCAAAAAAAAGAGTCATCGCATTATCTGGAAATGCTTGAACTTTATCTGCCCAAAATGGCATCCGGACAGGAGATCGAAACCTGGATTAAAGAAAATATAGATCTTGCCGGATATAATAACCCGATGCAGGCAATGGGGCATGTGATGAAGCATTTCGGCAAACTGGCCGACGGCAACCTTGTGAAACAAATTTTGCAGAAAAAAGGGAAATAAAGTAGTGAACCGCATCGACTATGACCGTTCGGGATATCTCTACGGAGGGTACTTTGATGTTAAGTGAAAAAGAAAAACTGAACCGGCTGATGATGCTGGGCATTGAATTGAATCAGGTTCACGATTTAGACATCCTGATGGAGCAGATCCTTACCGAAGCCCGTGTCTTTGTCAATGCCGATGCAGGTTCCATCTATATCAGAGATGGTAATTTCCTTGACTTTACCTATACCCAGAACGACACGCTGCAAAAAAGGCTGGGCAAGGGGGAAAAACTTATTTATTCCACCTTTCGCATGCCCATCGACGAAAAAAGTATAGCCGGATATGTAGCTGCAACCGGGCGTCCCCTCAATATTGCGAACGCATACGAGATCGATGCTGCCCAACCCTATCGTTTCAGTAAAAACTTTGACGAGACCTCCGATTATACAACCCGATCGATTCTCACTATTGCGCTGAAAGCAACCAATAACAAAATTCTTGGAATCCTGCAGATTATCAATGCCCGGGAAGAAGAAACTAAACAGGTGACGTCCTTTACCGATAATGATGAAAAAACAATGACCCACTTTGCCAGTATTGCCTCGGTAGCCTTGGAACGTGCCCAGATGACCCGTGCCATCCTGCTCAGAATGATCCGCATGGCCGAAATGCGGGACCCGAATGAAACCGGAGCCCATGTTAATCGAGTAGGCGGATTTGCCGTGGAAATCTATGAAAAATGGGCACACCTGCACAACCTTCCACAAAAAGAGATCGATAGAAACCGCGACATTCTGCGCATGGCAGCCATGCTTCATGATGTGGGTAAGGTGGCCATTTCAGATCTGATATTAAAAAAACCAGGCAAATTCAACGATGATGAATATGAATCGATGAAGCTGCATACAATTCTGGGAGCCCAACTGTTTGTAGACCGCCAGTCGGACTTTGACGATGCCGCGGCCCAGGTGGCCCTTGATCACCATGAGCGATGGGACGGCACCGGTTATCCCGGATATGTTGATATCTCCACCGGGATCCCCGACCCGGGTTTTGAGCTGCCGAATGGAAAAGCAAGAGGTAAAAAAGGCGAAGAGATTCACATATTCGGCAGAATTGTGGCGCTGGCCGATGTTTTTGATGCTTTATCTTCCAAGAGAGTCTATAAAGATGCATGGGAGGAGCATGATGTCCTGACGGAGATCAGAAAGAATTCCGGTTTGCAGTTTGATCCGGAGCTGGTGGATATATTTTTTTCAAGCCTGGATATAATCAGGGCTATCCAGCACCGTTACCAGTCGAATTAAAAAAAATAATCCAAAGGAATAAAATGAAAATAAGCACTGTCGCACAGATGCGGGCACTGGATAAAACAGCCATTAAAAAATACGGCATATCCCAGGAACTGCTTATGGAAAATGCAGGCCTGGCGGCATTTTCCGTCTTGTCTGAAAAAGCAGGTATCGAACATAAAAAATACATTATTTTCTGCGGAACCGGCAACAACGGCGGTGACGGCCTGGTGGTGGCCCGGAAAATTCACTCCAACGGAGGAGTGGCCAGGATTTATCTTATCGGTGATGCGGCCCGTTTTTCCGGTGCGGCCGCCCTCAACCTGGAAATTGCCACCCGTATGGGCGTGCCGGTCACGCGCCTTGAATCCGTCGATGATGCGAAATCAGAGCTTTTGAACTGCGATGGGGTGGTCGATGCTCTTTTGGGCACAGGCATCGACAGGGACGTGTCAGGGGTCTACAAAGATGTGATTGAATTGATCAACGGCAGCGGTAAAACAATCCTGAGCCTGGACATTCCGTCAGGGATCAACGGAGATACCGGCCAGGTGATGGGCATTGCCGTGCAGGCGAATTATACAGTCACATTCGGGCTGCCGAAAATCGGAAACATGCTTTTCCCGGGACATTCCTGCTGCGGAGATCTGTCGGTGACTCATATTTCCTTTCCGCCGGTCATGATGACTGCCGATGATCTGAAAATCGAGACCTGCCCGATGATCGATCCGCCTTTAAGGAATCCGGACGGCCACAAGGGCAGCTTCGGCCAGGCGCTGTTTATTGCCGGGGCCGCCGGTTACTACGGCGCCCCCTATCTGAGCGCCATGTCCTATCTGAAAGCCGGCGGAGGCTATTCCAGGCTGGCCGGGCCGGCATCCCTTACACCGTTTATCGCAGCCCGGGGCAGTGAAATCGTGTTTATTCCCCAAAAAGAGACCAGTGCCGGAAGCATATCTTTTGAAAACAGACAGACTCTCCTGAAACTGGCCAACAAAATGGACATGGTAATTTTAGGCCCCGGACTTTCCCTGGAGCCTGAAACCCGGCAGATCGCCATGGAGCTTGCAGCGGAGATAGACCGGCCGTTGCTGATCGACGGTGACGGGATCTCCGCGGTGAGCAAAGCCCCTGAGATCATACGGCAAAGAACCGCTGCCACGATCCTTACGCCTCATCTTGGAGAAATGTCCCGGCTTACAAAAAAAACTACCCGTGAAATAGAAAAACACAAAATAGATATTGTCCGGCGAACAGCCCGCGATCTGCGGGCAATTGTCGTGCTGAAAGGCGCCCACAGCCTGACCGGCCTTCCTGATGAAAGGGTCATTATCAACCTGAGCGGAAATTCCGGCATGGCCACCGCCGGGTCCGGTGATGTTCTCACAGGTACCATCGGAGCCATGTTCGGTATGGGGCTGCCGGTGGAAGAAGCAGTTATCAAGGGTGTTTTTATTCACGGCCTGGCCGGTGATCTGGCCGCCGGCCGAATAGGTGAAGACGGCACTACCGCGAAGGATATACTAAATGCACTGCCAGGAGCTGTAAAAATGGACCGGTCCGGGTTCAGCGACAGGCTGAAACGGCGGTATTCCGGGCCTGCGGTCATATAATTTTTATGCAAACTCAACAAACTCACTGGTTATGATATCTAAACCCGGGATCAACTCATGTCATTTGAATGGTTTGTCAGCCGCAGATATTTGAAGTCAAAGCAGAAGCAGTCGTTTATCTCGATGATAACCGTTCTGTCCACAGCCGGCATCATGATCGGCGTGATGACATCTAAAGACAGCCTGCCCCGAATTATCCTGGGCAGGGAGCTTGCAAAAAACCTGAAAGTTGCAAAAGGCGACAGGGTTTACCTGATTTCGGCAGGCACGGCAAATTCCGGTATGGCTCACATGCCGGAAATGAGACCTTTTGAAGTGGCCGGCATCTTTGCATCCGGCATGTTCGAGTATGACAAATCCCTTGTTTACCTTCATATCACGGACGCTCAGAAGCTTTTGGGAATGGGTGACACGGTTACAGGAATTGAAGCCAGTGTAACGGATATCTTCAAGGCCGGAGAAATTGCAAAAGAAATTGTCACTACCCTTGGATTCCCCTACTGGGCCCGGGACTGGAAGGCGATGAATCAAAATCTTTTTATCTCCCTTAAACTGCAAAAAGTGGTAATGTTTATTATACTTGCCCTGATAGTACTGGTTGCCGCTTTTAACATCACCGCGGCCCTGATCATGATGGTCCTGGAAAAAACGCGGGACATATCCATATTAAAAACAATGGGCGCAACCAGTCAAAGCATTAAAAAAATATTTGTCTTCAAGGGAATGCTAATCGGCCTGACAGGTACTCTTCTTGGTACAGGGCTCGGGTTGTGCGTCTGCACCCTGCTCAAACGTTATAAATTCATTGAACTTCCCAACGATGTATACTATTTTTCAACGCTCCCCGTGCAACTGGAACCGTTTGATCTGTTTATTATCGGTACTGTGACCATGGTTATATGTCTGCTGTCCACATTGTATCCGGCCGGCTATGCGTCACGGATGAACCCGGTGGAAGGGATCCGTTACGGCTGAAAACATTTAACCTGAACGGTAACCCCGGAACCTGTGAAGGAATTCAAAATAACAATACTATCCGGGTACTATGGTGACTAATTCGTACTATGAAAAATCCATATTCCTTAACCACCGCAATCTTTGTCATTATTGCCATTATCGGCGCATGGCTGCTTAACTGGCGCGATGAAAATTTCGCTTTTATCCTGCTGCTTTATTTTATTATAACACTGGGCATCAAACTGGATGAAATTGCCGGGCAGATTGGAATTCCGGACCGGGATCGAACATACCCGGCTGAAAAGGACAAAAATATCATAAAGCAATTGGAAAAAATAAATGCATCCATGGATACTCTGAATAGAACAATAGGCATTCTTGCTGGAAATAGTAAACAAAACGATACGGGCCCTGGCCCTGTCGATCGTTTCCCCAATACAGATGAAAAAAGAGATCACCGACCTGAAAATCCAGAAAAATAACCGGGAGAGGGTGAGTGTATTTTTAGACGGCAAATACGCATTTTCCCTGAGTCTCCCGGCAGCCCTTGATCTTAAAAAAGGCTTCCTCATCGAATCGTCCCAAATAGATCAATTGCTGCGAAAAGATGAATTCCCCCGCGCCTATGACAGTGCCGTCCGGTATCTGGCCCGCCGGCTTCGAAGCATCAATGAAACCCGGATATTTTTAACAGGCAAGGGTTACGGACAGGATGCCGTGCAAAAAGCCATTGATCGGCTTGCAGAGCAAAACTATCTTGATGACACCGCATATACCCGTTTCTGGGTAGAAGACCGCATGCGCTTCAGGCCAAGGAGTGCTTTCGCCCTTCGTTTTGAGCTCAGACAAAAGGGTGTCTCCGATGCTATCATCGAAAACATGCTGCGCGGCTTTGACGATGACAAAGCGGCCTGGAAGTCAATTAAGGGACGCCTCAAGCGCTGGAGAAATATGGACAGAAAGCAATTCAAATCAAAACTGTTCAGCTTTTTAAAAAACCGCGGATTTGGTTATGATACCTGCCGCAATACGCTGGAACGGGCCTGGCTGGAAAGAGACGAGGATAATTCAGGGTAAGAGTATGGCCGCAAAGAAGCAATCAAAAAATATAATTGCACGCACCTTTAAAAAAGGATTTGACCGCTTTCTCAAAATCCGGGGAAATCCCAGGGAAATCGCTTTGGGTATGGCCCTGGGGATCTTTGTGAGCATGACGCCCTTTATAGGACTGCATACCGTTATAGCGATATTTTTTGCGGCCCTTTTCAAATGGAATAAAATATCCGCTGCATTGGGTGCCTGGGTTACCAACCCTTTCACCGCCCCCTTTATATACGGTCTTACATACTTTACAGGCAAATTATGTCTGGGCATTGAAAAAATCCCCAAACTGAATGCCGATCTCAGCTATTCAAAAATCCTTACAATGCTGCAGAAAACACCCGAAATTATTCTGGTACTGATTGTCGGCGGCATTGTCGTCGGCTTGCCCCTTGCTTTTTTCGGATATTATTTTTCATACTCTGCAATTTCAAGGTACCAGGAAGAAATCAGCCGCAAACTGGCCGGACGGCGCAAAAAAAAGGCTCAAAAAAAAGCCGGCAAAAAGGCCCGCCGGGCCGCAAGGAAAAAAACAAAGCTCCGCCGCAAAAAGCATGGTATCCGGTAACTTTAATGAAGCCCTTAAAGCAAAAAACCCGCTGCATAACAGCGGGTTTTGTTTTCAATGGTGGCGATGCAGGGAATTGAACCCCGGACACTGCGGATATGAGCCGCATGCTCTGACCATCTGAGCTACATCGCCAT
>NBLJ01000157.1 GCA_002084545.1 Desulfobacteraceae bacterium 4572_123
ATTATCGTTCAGGGACAAAGTGTCCGGATCCCGCATTCGGAGATTCAAGTGCAACTGGGATCGTTGGATGTCCAATATTATCAGGGAAGCCGGCTGAAATTTCTCAATAACCGGGCCATCAACGTCCAGGCAGCCCTGCGCTTGACCGCGGGGCAAAAGGAGGTGTGGAAGGCCATCGGCATCAACGCCCCTTTCAGATTCAAGGGCCTGAGCTTTCATCTTAAGGATTTTGCCCCCCAATATAAGACCGGCATGAAACGCCGGCCTTACATTAATCTGATCATCAAAGACGATCCTGGAATGATGTTCTGTTTTACCGGGACCGTGCTCTTTATTGTGGGACTGTGCATGTATCTCTATCAGTGGTTCTTATTACAGGCGAAAGAAGGAAAACGCCGTGTATAAATTCCATTCTCACCGGGCACTCATAAAGCTGTGTATCGCCGCGTTAGGCGTGTTCCTGCTTGCAGCCTGCCGTCAGGAAGCAGGCGGCAGGACATCGTTCAGGAGTATCGGTGAATTTTCAGTAAAAACACTGCCTGACAACTGCAAGGAGATCCGGGACGGTGCGGGAAGAACCCTGGTTCTGGTGCCCAGAGGACAAAAGCCGCCGGACGGATATGAAAGACATCAGATCATTGAAATACCGGTCCGCCGCGTGGTGGTCTATTCCGGGTATAACGTGGCGCTGCTCAAGGCCCTGGGCATCCTGGACAAGGTGCTCGTGGGCGTCACCAGGAAAAAGGAGTACTGGACCATCGAGGAAGTCAAAAAAGGAATGGAAAACGGACGGGTCACTTACATCGGCGAATCCAGCGCGGTTGATTTTGAAAGACTCAAGGCCATCGAGCCCGACCTGGTGCTTACCTGGGACCCGTCTGTGATTTCCGGAATTATGGAGCTGGATATCCCGGGGGTGATCACGACCACTGCCGAAGCCATGAACCTTGATACGCGCATGCGGTTCGTCCAGTTCCTGGCCCTTTTTTTCAACAGGGAAAAGGAGGCGGATGAATATGTTGCCAGGGTGTCCAGCGCCATCAAGCGGATATATAGCCTTAATCTCTCTCCTGATGTGCGGCCCAAAGTGATCTGGGGAGATATTTATGAAAAAAGGGTGCTGGTGGAGCCGGGGAATTCCTGGGTTGCGGAGATGGTGAATCTGGCCGGGGGGGATTACCTGTTCAGCGACATAGCAGGCGGGTCCTGAATTGAAATTACACTGGAAAGGTTTCTTTCCAGCGGCAAAAAAGCGGACATACTTTTTACATACAGGACCTATGAAACAGGGGCCTCATCCAAGGCGGCCCTGGCCCGGATCAATCCCCTGCTGAAAGGTATCGGCCCACTTACACACGGCAAGGTCTTTTCTCCCCTGCCATGTTATGCGCAATCCGCTGACCGGCTGGATGAAATCATCGAAGAGGTGGCTGCCGTTTTAAACCCGGGACGTTTCCCTGAGTATCGTATGAAATTTTTTACCAGGCTTCCGGATACGGATAATCCTCCACAGGCCATGCTGAAATGAAAGAAAAACGCATCATCGACGCAAAGAGACACTACCTGCTTTTCGCCCTGTTTTCCGCGGTTTTGCCGGTCTCTGTGGCCGTTAATATCATCGCTGGGTCCATTGACATATCTTTACCCGATCTGCTGCGCATTATCAGCAGTCATGACGTGGGGACCACAAGCGGTTTCATCGTATGGAACATCCGCATTCCAAGGGCCGTGGCCACAGTCATGGGCGGCGCATATCTGGCCGTGGCCGGCCTGTTGCTCCAGGTGTTTTTCCGCAATCCCATTGTCGGCCCTTTTATCCTGGGGATCTCCTCGGGCGCAACGTTGACGGTCTCTATTGTGATGCTGACCACACTGAGCCTGGGATTCACCGCTCTGGCCCCTTTTTTAACCACTCTTTCCGCCCTTGCCGGCGCTTATGCGACCATGGCCGTGGTGCTGGCCATTGCCGCAAAGGTCAAAAACGTGATCACCCTGCTCATTGTGGGTCTGATGATGGGGTATCTGTGTCATGCCGTTACCAGCGTCCTTGTGGCCTTTGCCAGACAGGAAAAAATCAAGGGTTTTGTGCTCTGGCAGCTCGGCAGTTTTGCAGGGTTTAAATGGAGTGAAATTCAAATCCTGTTTTTCCTGGGCGGCTTGATCCTGATCATTGTCTATGGACTCAGCAAACCATTGAATGCCTTTCTCCTGGGGGAGGCATACGCATCCACCATGGGGGTGAATATCCGGCTGTTCAGATTTCTCATTATTTTGTGCGCCTGCGCTCTTGCCGGCATGGTGACGGCCATGGCCGGGCCGGTGGCCTTTATCGGCCTGGCCGTGCCGCACATGACGCGTCTTTTTTTCGCAACATCGGACAATCGGATACTGATCCCCGGAGTTGTTTTTTTAGGCGCCATCGTGACCAGTCTGTGCGATCTTATCGCCCGCCTGCTTTTTTCGCCGGTGGAGCTGCCGGTGAGCGCCGTTACCGCCATGTTCGGTGCGCCCCTTGTCATCGGTCTGTTGATGAAACGGAGGGTGTCGGTATGACAAATACTCAAATTGATACGGTTCTGACGACAAAAGATCTCTCCGTCGGTTATGACGCAGAAGTTGTTCTTAAGGCCGTCAATTTTTTCTTGGGCAAAGGCCGGTTTATCTCCCTGCTTGGCCCCAACGGCGCCGGCAAAACCACCCTTTTAAGGACGCTGGCCGGGCTGCTTGCGCCCATCAAGGGAACGGTCCTCATCAATGAAACCCAATTGCAGGGATTCCCCCAGGCGGATCTGGCCCGGATAATATCGGTGGTATTAACGGAGCGGGTCTCTCCCGGCCTGTTTTCCGTGTTCGAGTTTGCCGCCCTGGGCCGCTACCCGCATACGGGATTTTTAGGAAGACTGACACGGGCTGATGAAAAAATAGTCCTCGATTCCCTGGCCCTGGTTCATGCCCGGGACCTGGCCGCCCGACAACTGGACACCCTGAGCGACGGCGAGAAGCAGAAAGTACTTCTGGCCCGGGCCCTGGCCCAGGAGCCACGGGTGATCCTGCTGGATGAACCCACGCTGCACCTGGATTTAAGGCACCGCATGGAGGTGATAACCATTTTGCAGCGGCTATGTCGGGAAAAAGGTATCACAGTGGCGGCCTCCCTGCACGATGTGGACATGGCCGCCAAGGTGTCCGATCGCGTCCTTCTGGTCAAGGACGGCGGCATCGTCGCCTGGGGCCCGCCGGAAGATACGCTTAATGAAGAAAGCGTCTCCGCCCTTTACGATTTTGACGGGGCGAGCTTCAATCCGGCGCTGGGGAGCATTGAGATCAAGGGCAACGGCCATAGAGGAACGGTTTTTGTTGCCGGCGGCATGGGCAGCGGCACAGCTCTCTACCGGCTGCTGGCCAAGCGGGGATTTGCCATTACCACCGGGGTCCTTCATGGAAACGACCTCGACTATCACGTGGCAAAGGCCCTCGGCGCAAAATGCGTCACTCAGTATCCTATGGAAAAAATTACCCAAAACGAGATAAATAAGGCGCTCCCCCTGGTCCGGCAGGCTGTTTGCGTCATCGACGCGGGATTTGCGGTAGGGACGCTGAACCGGATGAACCTTCGGCTTATGACAGAGGCCATAGAACAGGGCAAACCTGCTTTTACCTTAAGAAAAGAAGAAGAGGCCCGGCAACTGCTGCAGACGGATCCAGGCAGACTGCTTATCTGCCAAAGTGAAGTCCGGCTGTTGCACAGGATGGAGATATATTTAGAAGATAACCGGTCACAGGGTGCTTCTTTTGAAAACGATTTGCGTTAGCCCCGCAGGTTTTCTTGGCTTTTGCAGCATGGGAGACCCCGGCTCCGGAGCACAGCGGAGGAGAACGGGGAGGGTCACGTGCTGCAAAAGCCTCAGAAAACAGGGGGCGAGAGCATGTTGGGAAAAGAAGCACCCTGTGACCGGTTCCATGGAAAGAGGAGAAAAATAATCAGCACTGTGCGGAAACAGATAACCCCGGCGACCAGATACCTTATTCTGGCGCTTACGGATGAATGCAATCTTCGCTGTCTTTACTGCTACCGGGGAGAACCGGAAGCAAAGCAGTCAATGTCACGGAAAACGGCTGGGAAAAGCCTGCGGTTTGCCGCCGCTTCGGGCAAAGCGTTCCACGTCCAGATGACCGGCGGGGAACCGGCATTGGTACCGGAAATGATCGAATGGACGTCGTCACAGATACGTTCGGCCGGCCGGCCCGCCACCATCGCCGTCCAGACCAACGGCACCCTGCTGGACCGCGCGCTTATCAAGTATTTGAAACGGTATGATGTGCAGGTGGGAATCAGCCTGGACGGAGCACCGGCGGTTCAGGAGAAATTACGGGGCAGGGCGGCAGAGACGATTCGGGGCATGAAGCTCCTTTCCGATGCGAATATGGAATTCCGGGTAACCGCCGTGGTAACCCGGCAAAATGTAGAACATCTCCATGACCTGGCCCTGTTTCTGGCCGCATTCCCCGGATGCAGAGGGTTGGGGCTGGACATGCTGGTCAACAGGGGGCGCGCTGCGGCATCAAAGACAGTGGCTGCCCCTTTGCCGGAGGCGCTTAAAACCGGTGTTATCCGTCTTACGGAAACACTTCGCCGGATAAACAGGAGACGCTCGGTCCCCATACAGCTCCGGGAATGGGAACGGATAAAAGGGCGCCGCGTACGCGGAGCCAGTGACTATTGTCACGCCTGCCGCGGCGAAAGTCTGGCTGTTTTGCCGGATGGCACCCTTTTCCCCTGCTCCCAGACCGCTGGTGATCCGGCGTTTGCCTGCGGCACCGTGGACGCTCCGGATACGTCGAAAATAACGGCATTAAGCGGATTGAGCCTGCGCGGGGAGCAGTGCGGGGGCTGCCTGCTGGCGTCATACTGTCCCGGTGATTGTCCAAGCAGGCTATATTACAACGGCATCCAAAACAGTCGGCTGGCCTGTGTCATGTATCAGACGCTATGGCAAGAATACACAAGGAGTCTGCAATGAGACCTTTTACACTTTGCTACTTCAGCGCCCATTCCATGGAGATCCCCTCCTTAAGCGCCGGCGTGCGGCAATATCAGGAAGGGGGCGGAAAGATCAGGATCGTGGCCAGGACCCGGAGCCAGCTTTTTGATGAATCGAGAATAGAGGCATTTGTCCGGGACGCACTCAATTGCGATGCCGTCCTTGTTGTCCTCCACGGCGGCAGGGAATCCTGTCCGGCCTTTGATGCCCTGGCGAAAGCTGTTACGGAAAAGAAAGACCATGGGGAGAAAACGCCCTGTTTTCATATTCATCCCCAGGGGAGCGATGAAGACGGCCTTTTGGCTTTGACGAGGAAGTGCCGTGCGATCCCCCGCAAAGGCTTCCCCAGGAAGGGATCTATCACCCAGATATCCCCGGTATTCCAGACGTAAAAGATTATCTGAAACAAAAGGTGGACCCGGAAAAGATCACCGCGGGTCTCTGGTTCTATCAATCCTACTGGCTCAATGACAATCTGGCCTATATAGACGCCGTTATCCGTGAAATTGAACTCCAGGGGGCCAACGTCATCTGTGTATTTCATTTCAGATATAAGGATGCCGAGCGGGGAAACCGCGGCGCCGACTATGTGGTCGATAATTTCTTCATGGATAACGGCAGGCCGCGGATTGATGTCCTGATCAGCCCGATGATGTTTTCTCTGACCCTGGCGGCCCCTGAGTACAAAGACCTCCTGCCGAAGCTGAATGTCCCGTTCATCCAGGCCATGGTCACCATGAATTCCTATGCCGAGTGGAAGGAGGGCCTTCAGGGGGTCTCCACCATGGATGTCTCCTTTTCGGCGGCCCAGCCTGAATTTGACGGTGCCCTGATTACCGTTCCTGTGGCCACGCGAGAACAGGAGGACATTGATCCGGTCACGGGCGCGCTGCTTGCCAGATATGTACCCATACCCGAACGGGTCAAAAAGATGGTTTCCCTGTCGCTCAATTGGGCCAGGCTGCGGAAAATCAGCAATAAAGACAAAAAGATCGCTATTGTTTTTCATCACTACCCGCCGAGAAACGACCGCATCGGCTGCGCTGCGGGCCTTGACAGCTTTGAGAGCGTAAAACTCCTTCTCGACCGGATGAAAGAAGAGGGCTATTGGATCGACAGGATTTATGAAAGCGGCGATGAGCTGGCCAGGGAGTTGCTCGACCGCATGACCTGTGATCAGCGCTGGCTGACCCCGGAACGTATGGCCCAAAGGGCCGCGGCCCATGCCGGTGAAGAGATGTTCGGGCCATGGCACGAGGCATTGCCCGCACCCATCCGCGAAAAGATGACCGCGGACTGGGGCGAGGTCCCCGGAGACCTTTTCGTGCATGAAGGAAAAATGCATTTCGCCGGGTTGATCAACGGTAATATCTTCATCACCATCCAGCCCCCCCGCGGTTATTTCGAAAATATCGACAAAATCTATCATGATTTTTATCTCTCCCCGCCCCACCACTATCTGGCCCATTACCGGTGGATCAAGGATGTTTTCAGGGCGGACGCGGTGATGCACGTTGGCAAACATGGTTCCCTGGAATGGTTGCCGGGCAAGGCCCTGGGCCTGTCTGATGCGTGCTATCCCGATCTTGCCATCATGGACCTGCCGAATGTTTACCCTTATATCATCAACGACCCCAGTGAAGGCACTCAGGCCAAGCGCCGTTCCTATTGCTGCATCATCGATCACCTCACCCCTGCGTTCACCAACGCCGACCTCTACGAAGACCTGGCAAAGGTGGAGAATCTTTTAAAAGACTATGCGGATGCGGGCCGGGAGGATCCAGGGAAGCTGCCGGTCCTGCGTCCCATGATCTGGGAGGCACTGAAGGCAGCGGACCTGCATAAGGATTTAGAAATAAGTGAAAAAGACGCGTTTGCCGATTTCGACGCACTCCTCGAAAAACTCCACGGCTACCTGGCCGATCTCGCAGACACCATGATTAATGACGGGCTGCACATTATGGGCAAATCGCCGGAGGAAGACCGGCTTGTGGAATTTCTCGTTCAGCTTACCAGGTTGCCCAACGGGGGCACTCCTTCGCTGCGCGAATCGGCTCTGAATGCTCTCGGCTATGACTATGATGATCTTTTGGAAAATAAAGGCAAATCTCTGCTGCGCTTTCAGAACAAAACCGGTGGACAAATTATTCAAAGCGCCCATGAAAAGGGGTTGGCCATGGTGAAAGCGCTGGAAGAAAGCCGGTTTGATGCCGCCGGCATTGATGCCGTTGTTGAATCCCATCTGGGCCGCAAGGACAAGAATGTCGCTGCTGTCTTGCGCTACATCTGTGAAATATTGACGCCCAATATCCGGAGGGTCACCGATGAAATCGACTCAAGCCTTACCGGGTTCGACGGCGGGTTTGTTCTGCCCGGGCCGTCGGGCGCGCCCAGCCGGGGGCAGGCCGATATTCTGCCCACGGGCAGGAATTTTTATTCCGTCGATCCCCAAAAAATCCCGACCCCGGGGGCCTGGGAAGTAGGCAAGAAGCTGGGAGAAGCCCTGATTTCAAGGTGCCTGGAAGAGACGGGGAAATATCCTGAAGGCGTCGGAATTATCGTTTGGGGCGGCTCCACCATGCGCACCAAGGGAGATGATATCGCCGAGATTTACTACCTCATGGGCGTAAAGCCCGTGTGGGCCAAGGGAAGCGGAGACGTGACCGGTCTTGAGGTAATTCCGGCATCTGAACTGGGACGGCCCCGACTCGATGTGGTGCCGCGCATCTCCGGATTTTTCCGGGATTCGTTTCCGAACCTGGTTGAGCGGATCGACGAGGCGGCGCGAATAGTGGCCGCGTTAAACGAACCGCCGGATGCCAATATCCTGCGGCGCAATGTCCTGCGGGACGCGGAAGGCTATATGAAAGAGGGCATGGCCGGGGAAGAGGCCATGCGGGAGGCCACGTTCCGGGTCTTCGGCTGCCCGCCGGGCACATATGGGGCCGGGGTCTCCGAACTGGTTGAGTCGAAAAACTGGAAGACCCAGGAAGATCTGGGCAACAACTACATCCGATATAGTGCTCACGCATATGGCAAGGGAAGTTACGGCAGGCAGAAGCCGGCCGCGTTCCGCAACCTTCTTTCCCGCATGGATGTGACGGTCAAAAACGAGGATTCCAGAGAATACGACATGATGTCGTGCACCGACTTTTACAACTACTACGGCGGCCTTATCGTAGCGGCCAAGACCGTGCGCGGCGAGCTTCCCTTCGCCCTGGTACAAAGGCGCCGGGGACATCTCCCACATGATGGACGTGGTCCTCGGCTGGGACGCCACGGCAGAAGTGATCGATGACTGGATGTACAAGAAAATCGCGGAAAAGTTCGCCCTTGATCCTGCCATGCAGGAATGGATGAGGGAAGTAAACCCCTACGCCCTGCAAAACATCTTAGATAAGCTGCTGGAGGCGATCAGCCGGGGGATGTGGAACGCTGACCCGGACATGGAAAACGAGTTGCGCGAGGCATACCTGGAAATGGAAGGTGAGATTGAAGGGCTTACGGAATAGGAAACGGGGCGTCCTGGACGGGAGGTTTTTCCCCTGGGAATGCTTTTATGTGCCGCTTCGGTTTCCGCTCAGAAAAAGACAGACGCTATCGTCATTACCGGAGAAGAGATAAAAAAGATGAATGTGCGCAAGATTTCCGATGTGCTTAACCAGATCCCGGGGATAAAGGCCGGCGAATCATTCGTATCGATCCGGGGTTCCTATAAAGTGAAAGTCCTTCTTGACGGCCGTCCGATCAATGACCCCACCTCCAGCCACGGCTTTGTAAAATTCGACCTTGTGTATCCGGAAAATGTGGAAAGGATCGAAATCCACCGGGGGAAGGGTGCCTTGAAATACGGTGATGATGCCAGCGGTGGCGTCATCCTGATCACTACCAGGAGAATCGAGGCCTTCCACGGAAATACAAAGATGTACTGGGGAAATTATGACACCTCCCATTACAGCGCCAACTGTCGGGCCAGGAAAGGAGTTTTCGGAATTGGCGCATCCGCCGGGCATGAGCGTACAGGGGGATATCAGGTCAACGGCGACCGGAAAAAGCGGCGGGCCGGCGGCAAACTTGAATATACCCAGGACAGCGGGCTGAGCCTGGCGTTTTCAGCCGATTACCTGAAAGATGAACAGGGCTTGAGCGGCCGCCCTGAATACCCGACCCCCTATTCCCGGAAAGAAAGTGAAATGTTTTCCTATGCCTTGAGCGCCAGGGCAAAAGGGATAAACAGCGAGACCTTTTTCAATGATGCGGAAACCAAAAACAGGGATCCGAGCAGGAATATTGACAATTCCATCACCGTCAGGAAATTCGGCGAGGATCTCTCCGGTTCCCTGGGGCTGGGAAAGTGGGGGACCGTCAACTGCGGCGCTGCCTTTCGCCGGGATGAAGCCGAAAGCAGCCGGTTCGCCTCGAAAAATGAACATTCGGTCTCCCTGTTTGCAACAGATACAATTTCGTTTGAGACGCTGCCGGTGACCGCCTCTCTCGGACTGCGGGGAACCGTGTATTCGGAATTTGACAATACCGTCAACCCGGAGACAAAGATATCATATAAAGGAGACAAATGGTCCCTTTCATTTGCTTACAGCCGGACCAACAATACCCCCTCTTTTTACCAGCGCTATGATAAGACCAGCACCAAGGAGCCGAACCCCGGCCTTGACATGGAAACCGCGGATAACTTCGGCATCTCCTTTTTTACTGAAATATCCCCGTGCTTCTCCGGCGGCGTTTCTTTATTTTACAACCGGATTGCCGGCCGGATCACCTATGTCCTTGGAGATAACGGGATCGGCAGCTATGAAAATTTCGGGGAAGTGACCAATAAGGGAGGAGATCTCTTGGTCAACTGGAAGATCATGGATAATTTGTCCCTGAAAACGACCTATACATACCTTAAAGCCATAAACGAGGATACCGGGCTGTGGATGGTGGCAAAGCCCCGGCACCGGGTTTATGCGGATCTTTCTTACAGACCGGCAGAGGACCTCTCCATTATCTTCAACCTGAAGTATGAATCCAGGCAGTACACCCGCTCCGACAACAAGGCATCGGTGCCGGAACGAACCATCGGAAATCTCAGGGTTGAGTACAGCCCGTCCTGGACGGGAGGCGGGTTCGGTCTTCCGGAGTTCTTCGGAGAAGTCAAAAATATCGGGGATAAGACATATCGTTACGGAGACGGCTGGCTGGCGCCGCCGAATATATCCATTTGCAGCCATTGTCGGTCAGGAGGAACTAAAACTCGCATTGCTGCTCAATGCGGTTAATCCGAAGATAGGAGGCGTCCTGATCCGGGGAGAAAAGGGCACGGCCAAATCGACGACCGTCCGGGCCCTGGCTGCCCTGCTGCCCGAAATCAGGGTGGTTGCGGGATGTCCCTATTTTTGCGATCCCGACGATGAAGACGGGATGTGTGAAAGGTGCAAGGGAAAAGCGCCTGTCCGTGAAATCCGGCGCCGGAGGATTCGGGTCTTGACCCTGCCGCTCAACGCCACGGAAGACCGGGTGGCGGGTGGAATCGATTTCAGCCTGGCCGTCAAGGAAGGCAAGCGCGCCGTCCTCCCCGGACTCCTGGCCGAGGCCAACCGGTCGATCCTTTATGTGGATGAGGTGAACCTTTTAGACGACCACATCGTGGACATCATCCTGGATGCGGCCGCTTCCGGAGAAAACCGCATCGAGCGCGAGGGGATTTCGTTTCGGCACCCGGCCTCTCAGGCCCCAGTTCCTGGACCGTTTCGGCCTCTGCGTGGATATCGAGGCGGAGACCGATATCGAGCAACGGGTTGAGTTGATGAAAAGGAGGGAGTCCTTTGATCTCGATCCCAAAGAATTTCTGAAGGGGTTTGAAAAGGAAAACGCCCGGACGTCTGAACGTATTCTGTCGGCAAGGGATCATTTAAACGCAGTCAGGCTGCCCAAACACCTGAGGACCTTTATTTCTTTGAAGTCACCACGGATGATATCGCAAAAGTGGCGCCTTTTGTCATCGTCCATAGGAGACGGGATGCGGCGCCCCCGCCACAGCCTGATCAGCCCAAAGAAGAACCGCCTGAAGATAAGAATAAGAGTGAGCGGGACCCGCCGCCGGAGACGGAAAAACCGGACAACAGGCCGGATGCGCAACCGGAGGCCGTGACCGGTGAAGGGTCACGGCCTTCCGGAGATCAGCCCGGGGATGCAGATAAAACGGATAGCGTTGAGCAACCTGATGAAAAGATATCTCCCGAGCAGATTTTTGAAGTGGGATCCACCTTTGCGGTCAAAAAAATCGTCTCCCCACGGGACCGGATTTACCGGCGGGGTTCCGGCCGGAGATCCCGTACCCGTGTTTCCCTGAAACAGGGGCGCTACATCAAGAGCATGCCTGGAAGCAGGAGCGGAGATATCGCCCTGGACGCCACCCTGCGGGCCGCGGCCCCTTATCAGCTCAAAAGAAAGAGGGAGAACGGCCTGGCGGTAGTCTTGAAGAAAGAGGATATCCGGGAAAAGATCCGGGAAAAACGGATTGGAAATTTCCTTCTCTTTGTCGTGGATGCCAGCGGTTCCATGGGCGCCAGGGGAAGGATGGCCGCCTCCAAGGGCGCAATCATGTCCCTGCTCCTGGATGCTTATCAAAAAAGGGACAAGGTGGCCATGATCTCTTTTCGGCAAAATGGAGCGGATCTGAACCTGCCGCCCACATCTTCCGTGGAAATGGCGGGCAAGCTGCTGGCGGAAATGCCGGTGGGCGGCAGGACTCCCCTTTCCGCAGGGCTTGCCGCGGCCCACGAACAGGTCAGGAATCATCTTTTGCGTGATCCCGCGGCCCGGCCCATTGTGGTCATCATTACGGACGGCAAGAGCAACGTGGCCATGGGAGACCAAAAACCGGTTGAAGAATCATTTGACTTTGCAGCAAAAATGGCCGCCGACCCGAGGGTTATATATATCGTGGTGGATACCGAAGAAACAGGACTTGTTACATTCGGCCTGGCAGAGCAGCTTGCCAGGGTTTTCAATGCCCGGTATTTCAAAATCGAAGAACTCAAAGCCGACCAACTGGTGAATATTGTCAAGGAAAGACGATGAAAAACAAGCAACATATTTATCCGTTTACGGCCATTGTAGGCCAGGAAAAGATGAAGCTCGCGCTTATATTGAACATCATCAACCCCACACTTTCCGGGGTACTGATCCGCGGGGAAAAGGGCACGGCCAAATCCACAGCGGTCCGGGCACTTGCGGATATCCTGCCGGAAATCGAGGTGTTTGAAAACGATCCGTTTAACCTCTCTCCGGATGAGGAATTCGATGGGTACCTGGAGTGTATGCGCGCCGTGGGCCAGGAAGAGATTTCTCAAGCAGGACGGCCGGCAACAGTAAAACGAAAGGTGCGGGTGGTGGAGCTGCCGGTAGGCGCTACCGAGGACCGGGTGGTGGGGACCCTGGACCTGGAGCATGCCCTGAAGACAGGGGAAAAACAAATTGAACCCGGTATCCTGGCGGCCGCGCACCGGGGTATCCTCTATGTGGATGAGGTGAACCTGCTGGATGATCACGTGGTGGATATCCTGCTCGATTCCGCGGCCATGGGGGTCAACACCATCGAGCGGGAGGGGGTTTCATTTTCCCACCCTGCCCGTTTTATCCTGGTGGGGACCATGAACCCGGAAGAAGGAGAGCTCAGGCCCCAACTCCTGGACCGGTTCGGCCTGTGCGTTCTCATCGAGGGAATCCGGGACCCTGAAGCCCGGGTGGCGATCATGGAGCAGCGGACCGGCTTTGATGCCGATCCCGTTGGATTTTGCAG
This sequence comes from Desulfobacteraceae bacterium 4572_123, assembly GCA_002084545.1. Taxonomy (GTDB): domain Bacteria; phylum Desulfobacterota; class Desulfobacteria; order Desulfobacterales; family 4572-123; genus 4572-123. The sequence continues at coordinate 12,847 of NBLJ01000157.1, forward strand.
GGAGTGGGGATGTGAAGGGCATGCGGACGAAAAGATGATACGGGTCGAAAACTTGAGCAAATCCTACAGGGGCATCCATGCCTTAAAAGGTGTCAATTTTCATGTGCCGGAAGGGGAACTTTTCGCCTATCTCGGCCCCAACGGCGCCGGCAAAACGACCACAATCCGGATCCTGACCGGGCTCACCCGGCGTTCGGCAGGCAATGCCTGGCTGAACGGTTTCAATATCGAAAAAGAGGGCCTTGCGGCCAAAAGGGAATTCGGAATGGTAATGCAGTCCATCAACCTGGACCAGGAACTCACCACTTTTGAAAATCTGGATATTCACGGCAGGATTTTTCATATGGCCGCACGAGAAAGGAGAAAAAAGATCGACGAACTCTTGAGCTATGTTGATCTCATTGACCGGAGAAATGATCTGGTCAAACAGCTTTCCGGCGGCATGAAACGCAGGCTGACGATTGCCAGGGCCCTGGTCCATTCCCCCAGGATTCTCTTTTTAGACGAGCCAACGGTGGGCCTTGATCCGCAAATCCGCAGGAGGATCTGGGGATTAATAAAAAGGATTCAGCATACCGGCACTACTATATTTTTGACCACCCATTACATCGAGGAGGCTGAATTCCTGGCCGACCGGGTGGCCTTTCTGGATGAAGGGAGGGTTGTTGCCACCGATACGCCTGCAGAATTGATGGCACAGACAGGCGCATGGGCCATTGACCGGATAAATGACGACAAGATAGAGACGGTCTGTTTCAAAACCCGTCACGACGCCGGCGTCTTCATTGCCGGTCAAAAAGGGAGTTACACCCTGCGGAGGGTAAACCTGGAGGATTCATTCCTAACACTCACCGGAAAGAGGGTCCAATGCTGAGGGGTTTTACCGCAGTCTATCTCCGCGAGATATTGATCCTGAAACACCGGCTCAAACGGCAGATCCTGAGCATGGCGGTCTCCCCTTTGCTCTATCTGATCGCCTTCGGATACGCCATGGGGGATGGGGCAAGCTTTGACGGGCATACCTATACGGAATTTCTGATACCGGGCCTGGTGGCCATGAGCAGCATGACCCAGGCCTTTGCCATCTCCACTGATATCAATGTGGCGCGTTTCTACTGGCATATCTTTGAAGAATTCCAGGCCGCGCCCATCAGCAATGCCGCCTATGTGGCCGGCGAAGTCCTGGCAGGCATGACCCGGGCCCTGCTTTCGGTTGCCGTGATCATAGTCCTCGGCATGCTTTTCGATGTGATGCTGAATTACTATAACCCGCTCTTCTGGCTGGCCGTCGGGCTCAACGGCTTTGTTTTCGCGTCCCTGGCCGTGGGCCTTGCCATGCTGGTGAAATCCCATGCAGATCAGGCGATGTTCACGAGCTTTGTGATCACGCCCATGGCCTTTTTAGGGGGCACTTTTTTTCCTGTGGACCGCCTTCCGGCCTGGGCACAGAAAATCATTTGCCTGCTGCCGCTTACCCACGCCTCAAAGGCGATCCGGCAGACGGCTTTCGGCATGACACCCGGCTACTATTCATACCCGTTGCTGGCGGCAATCGGAGGGGTGTTCTTTTTCATGGCCCTAAAATGCGTCAACCAGGCAAGGGACTGACATGGGGACGAAGGCATTTACAAATACGTAAAAGAAAGGAGGTGATGCCGTAACAACCTGATCAAAATCATATATCAGCAAAGAAAGGAGGATACCGGCGCCGTTGAGGCTTAATAGGGAATCCCGTGAAAAACGGGAGCGGTCCCGCCGCTGTAACCCCGCCCCTTGCGGTTAATGCAAGGAGGACCCTTTCGGCACTATCGCGCCACTGTTTCGATGGAATCGGGACGGGAAGGCCGCCGGAAGGGAGGGGGAGCCAGAAGACCTGCCGGTATCTTAAGGATCGTTTCAAGCCGTCGAGGAACGGGTTGCGATCAGCCGGAATATAAGCGCCATATTGGTTTCAACAAGGTGTTGATGAGCGGCTGTCCCGCTTCCCCGGCTTGTCCATCGGGGACCGGCCGTGAAGGTCTCAACACCGGCCTCCCCGTACAACAGCGAACAGCGTATGGAGATAAAAGGGAGGAAAGATGAAAATGAAACTGATGACGGCGTTTTTGATTATTGGTCTGATAACCGCCTTCCAGCCGGCCATGGCGGAAGAAAAACAGGAAGAAGCTAACGCTGCGAAGCTGGAGGAAATTGTCGTTACGGCAACACGATCGGAGGTAAAAAAAGAAGAAGTCCCGGCCGTTGTCGAGGTTATTGGCAAACTGGATCTTGACACCACGGTGGACCGCAACATTGTCCGCATTCTTAAAAAGAACAGCAGCATCGACGTAATCGACTATCCGGGCGTGCTGTCCGGAATCAGTATCCGCGGCTTCCGGCCGGAATTTTCAGGGATTACCAAACACAGCCTGGTGTTGATCGACGGCCGGCCCGCGGGCGCTACCAATCTCGCCACAATCTTAAAAGACAATGTGGAGCGCGTTGAAATCCTCAAGGGTCCTGCATCCGCCCTGTACGGCGCCGAAGCCATGGGCGGCGTGGTGAATATCATCACAAAGAGATCAAAAGGTAAGATCAAGACGCATCTTACCGGAGGTGGCGGGAGTTTCAGCACCCACTATGAGAGCATTGCCTCGGGCGGCAAGATAAGCGACAGGCTCGATTTTGACGCCTCTGTCAGCAACAAAAACCAGAATACCGACTTCAGAATGGGCAACGGCCATAAAAGAGACAATACGGGCTACAAGGAGAGATACGGCAACTTGAGACTGGGCTCATCGTTTACGGGC
>NBLJ01000045.1 GCA_002084545.1 Desulfobacteraceae bacterium 4572_123
TCCAGGCCGTCTTCCTGCCGCTCTATTTCCTGTTCTATTATTTTTGCTATTTCAGGGTCCGTGTTTAAAATATGGGGTGAGATCATAATTGTTTTCTCTTTTAGCCTTTAAAAGGAGCTGATTGTTTTCCTAAGCTATGAGCAATAATTTATCAACAAAAGAAACTCTCCCTGTCCTCCTTTAAAAAAAGAAGGGCTCAGGGAGATTCTTCAGCAGATGCACCGCAAAAATTCAATTAGGATTTAAACCACCAGCGTTCAGGCCCCCTGGCATCGTCCAGATCCAAACCCGCGCCAAAATTATCATACGCGATTTTAGTGCTTGCAACCACAACGATATCGGAAAACATGGGTACTACGGTTGCCCCCTGATCCTTAACAATTTTTTGTGTTTCATAATACATCTCGGCACGTTTTTTTTCATCCAGTTCCGCGCGTGCCTCTACAAGCAATTTGTTAAAGCGCTCATTCTTCCAGAAGGTTTCATTCCAGTTGGCATCCGCCGCGTAACAAGTGGTAAACATCAAATCCGCGGTTGGACGGGCGCTCCAGTAACTCATGCACCAGGGTTTTTTCATCCAGACATTACTCCAGTATCCATCACTTGGCTCTTTTACCACCTGAATCTTTATACCGGCTTTAGCGGCACTTTGCTGGTATAAAAGCGCTGAATCGACTGCTCCCCCAAAGGCTGAATCTGCTGTATGAAGCTTAAAGGTATGATCCAGCATCCCGGCCTTTTTCATATGAAATTTGGCTTTATCGGGATCGTAGGCTCTTTGTGGCAATTTGGCAGCATGGTATTTTACGCTGGAACCGATAGGATGATCATTGCCCACTGAACCATATCCCATTAATACTTTTTTTACCTGCTCTTCACGGTCAAGTGCATATTTTAGACCCAGTCGTACGTCGTTGATGTGATAGGGTGGTTTGTTAAACAGCATGGGAATAGTGCTGTGGCTCCCGCTTGTTTTGTTTATGACCTGAATGCTTTTGAGTTTTTTAAATAAATGAATCGTCTTAAGGTCAGGACGGTCCATAACATCTATCTGCCCTGACCTCAGTGCGTTTGTCCTGGCATTGGTGTCTACAATACTGAGCATTTCTACTTCATCAAAGTGAGCCCGGCCGGTTTTCCAATAATTAGGGTTTCTTATGGTCAGCGAATTCACTCCCGGCTCCCAGGACTTAAGAATATATCCGCCCGTGCCGATGCCTTTTTCAAATTCAAGCCCCTTTGTACCGTCAGCAAAAATAGTCAAATGGTAGTCCGCCAGAATAGCGGGAAAATCCGCGTTGCCGCTTTTCAAGGTAAATACAACGGCGTGCTTTCCATCAGCCCTGATATCTTCAACCGGGTCAAGAAGTCCCTTGGCACCTGATTTTGAATTTTCAGCGCGGTGATAATTCATTGTATAAACGACATCATCGGCGTCCAAAGTTTTTCCATTATGAAATTCAACACCTTGACGGATATTAAATACCCACTTGACGGCATCCGGTGATGGTTCCCAGCTTTCAGCCAGCTCGGGAATTGCGTTGGAATTTTGATCTATCTCAACCAGACAGTTACGCAGTTGAAAGTTAAGGACCTGATTATACTGGGAAGTAAGTTTTCCAGGATCCAGGGAGTCGGTTGTGGACCCGCCCGTACAGGCAATACGCAGACGGCCGCCTTTTTTCGGACTTGCGGCATGTACAGGAGTCGTTAAAAATGCAGGGGAAATTGCAGCGGCCAGGCCCAATGCAGACACCCGGGTAATAAATTCGCGACGGCTGATCTTCCCATGGGTGAACATTTTTTCAAGTTTTTGTAATGTAGACATTTTAATTTTCTCCTCTTTTTTGCTGGTTGATATTATGTATGCTGTCCTCTCACAAAACAGTTAACTCCTCAGACAGTTTATCCGTTACAAACATATGCCCCGGATAATGGGAAATCAGAAACGGTATCTTACTTGTCAATGCAACTGTCTGCGGTGTAATTCCGCATGCCCAGCTCATGATAATTTCATTCGGTCCTATGGACTTAATATGCTCATGAGAAGAGAACATATCGGGGTGATATATATCCTTTATTCCTATATCTTCCGGATTCCCGATATTAACCGGCGGCCCATGGGCGGCCGGATTTCGAGACGTGATCTGGATGGCACGGACAGCGTCATGACTGGATTTGAAAGCACGGGTTGTCACGACCATGGTTCCATGGAAGCTGCCGGCCGAAACGCATTCAATGTTTGTGGAGTGATCACCGATATAGCGGTATTGAACATTTGCCGCACGAAGGCCCGAATCAAAATTCCAGCTGCAACCCAAAAGGAATGCAACCAGATTCTCATCCCAGTAATTTATGATATCGAAGGGCTCATCAATTATCCTGCCGCTTTTGAAAACCCGATACCTGGGCAGGTCAGTCCGGAGATCCGCTTCCGGCGCTGTAAACCTGGAACGATATTCTCCAGGGTTGGTGACCTCAATGACCGGACAGGGTCCCGGATTACGATTGCAGAACAGGAGGAACTCAAAGGCAAACGCTTTTGGAACGATAACCAGATTTGCCTGAGCATACCCCGGACAGGCATCTCCAGTGACAGCGCTCCATTCATTACGTCTGGCAAGGACCCGAAACTCACCCGGGGTCATTTCAGCAATATTTTTTTCGATTGCAGACTTCCGGTTCATGCTTTTCCTTTGTCATTTTAAAAAAATGCGCGTATCGTCAATCAGGTTGCAAACTTGAGACCGTATGTTGTCATTTCATCTTTCATTTTATAATAAAGGTCACGATATTCAGCTCCGGGCTCCAGGGACACATCTTGGTACCCGGGCCTGAAGCTAAAATTCCGGAAGTAAGAAGAGGGAGTCTGCTGTTTCGCGATATTGCCTGATTGCTTATACTGGTTGCCCACATGGTATTTCTGGATGTATTGGAAGAGAACTTGAAATGGATGGGAAAAGTAAAATGGACAGATCCGCGCTGCACCAGAATTCCCTGCAGATGATAGGCCACATTAGCCACGGCAACCCCTTCCGGACCACCGCAATAACCCCCCAGCAGGGGACCGGATTCCGCTACGATATTACTTCCGGAATGCAATGCATATGCAATTTCGTTCAATCGCTGAAAATCCATCTTCAGCTCGGACATTGACCCCACCATCAATCCGTCCGACGGATTCAGACCGAACTGACTGCCGGCAATCTTGGCGGCGTCGGTGGTTGCCGTCGAAATGGCATTCATGATCGGCATCCCGGCTCTTCCCGCTTTTCGCAAGGCCTGCCGTTAATTTTTGTGATTGACGGTGTCGTAATAGAATCTCCGTGAGGCACCAGTCCATAGCCTTCCACAATGGCGGACAACACCCGTTCATCCGTCACCGCCGCCCCTGCCGCCCCAATGAAAAACCAGGGCGGCTTATTGCTTTCGGGAGGTCGGGCGACCAGTTTTTTAGCATCCTTATCTCTGCCGAACACGGGTTCTTTGGGCGCCTCGGCAAGGGCTTGAATAATTTCCTCTTTTGAAAACCTTGCCACACGCAAAGTATCTATGCAGTAACTACCTATTTTTTCATAGAACTCTAAACCGGCGGCAAACACATTATCCGCCATCTGATCATCATTGGGGATCGGGTTTTCCGGATCATATTTAATGCCGTATTTTTTAACGGTATCTCTCAATTTTTGGTCAAAATCCAGATCGTAATCCATTTCAGCAACGTGCGGGCCTTCCATGAATCTGTAAAAAACCTCATAAAAACCGAGCATGAATTTATCTCCTTGATTTTTGGTAATATATCGAAATTATTGTGCTAATTGCTAATCGCTCTATTTTGCATCAACAAGCTTCAGTGCCAGCCGAACCGCCTCTTCAGCGGTCTCGGCATAACCGTCGGCCCCTATTTCATCGGACCATTCCTGATTGACTGGACCGCCTCCAATCATAACGAGAAAATTATCGCGTATCCCTTTTTCTTTCAAAAAATCTATCACTTCCTTCTGGGCAGGCATGGTGGTCGTCAACAGGGCCGACATCCCGATAATATCGGCATTTAATTCCTCCGCCTTGCTCACAAATGTGGACAAGGAAACATCTTCACCAAGATTATGAACTACAAAACCCCGCGTCTTTAACAGCATCGCCAGTATCTCTTTACCGATTTTGTGAACATCGCCTGTAACTGTTCCCAGAACGACAACCCCTGCCTGGCTCTGATTCTCTCCAAGCTTCAGGATCTCGGGTTCCAGCACCTTCATCCCGGCGTTGAAGGTGTTGCCGGCGCGTATCAACTCCGGCAGGAAGCATTCACCCATATTGAACCGGTCACCTATGACTGTCATACCCGGAGACAGTCCTTTCTCAATGCCGGCCAGGGGATGAAGTCCCTGGTCGATCAGGTTTCTGGCAGCTTCGACAACCTTTTCATCATCCAGTTCTATAATTGCATCTTTTAAATCTATAAGTATTTTTTCTTCACTCATCAGGCCCCCCGATCATGGTTAATTTTTTTATCTGTTTTATACAATCTGTAAATCACGGGACGATTTGGTGAACGGCCGATAGCCGTCAGCAGTCACCATGACGGTATCTTCCAGCTGAATTCCCCCCAATCCCATTTCATAGTAGGGCGTTTCCACATTTACAACCATTCCCTCTTCAAGAATTTCCTGGGATGTTTCCGTCAGGAACGGCGGTTCATAAGGCTCAATACCGATGCCGTGGCCGACATGATGCCTGCGATAATGTGGAAGGCCCGCATCTCTGACACCCTGAACGGCCGTCTTGAATATTTCCGAGACACGTACACCGGGGCGTATGATATCCAGCGCCTTTTCGAGGCCGCTTTTAATGGCATGATGATAGGCTTGCTGTTTTTCGCCGGCTTTTCCCAGAACAACAGTACGCGCACAATCCGAATTGTAATATTTGTAAACACAGCCTACATCAAAGCGGATGAGATCACCATTTTTTACCGGATATGGAGCTGGAATTACATTAGAAAGGCCGCCTCGCAGACCAACCCCGACAGCCGGCCATGACGATACAGCGCCATTTTCAATAACCTTTTTCAACAGTGCCTGCGATATTTCAAATTCAGTGGCGCCTTCGCAAATGGCCTTTATCGCATTCCTGATTCCCAGTTCTATAATTTCGGAAGAACGCTCCAGTCTGTTTACTTCATCCTGCGTCTTAATCAGACGTATCTCTCTTAAAATTTGATATCCTGGAATAAATTCAACTTCCGGAAATCTTTTATTTAGCGTGTTATATGCATCCGGTGTAATATTACCTTCATCAACGGCGACCCTGCCCCTGGTTACGCCGATGTCCTCCAGGCATTCCGTCAATGCCGTTACAGCGTCCTTTTTCGGTTTTGATAAATCCAGAAGTCTTTGATAACGCTCTTCCGTGTTACTGAGAATTGCCTCGGCGGGGCGCTCCACGTAAAATGTCCCAAAGGTCAGAAAATTTTCCGTCCGGCACTCTTCCTGGTCTGCCGCAAGATCCATATCGCCTGCCGACGTAATGATAAAAGGATCTAAATCCCGCTTTCGGGTAAATACGGCAAAATTTTGAGTTGCCTTTATCAAACGGTGGGTAAGACTCCAGAAATCGGTTAAATATGTCACATTTTCCGGCATCGAGGCTATGATAGCTTCAATGTTATATTTTTCCATTATATCGAAGGCTCGATCTTTATTGAGCAGCATAGTACCTCCTTATTTTGAAATCATGTCGTAAAATGTTCGGAAACCAGATAGCGGTATCTATTGTCGGCCAAAATCGTAACGATATTTTTTCCCGGGCCGAGTTCCTTAGCAATCTCCATACACACATGGACATTTGCACCGGCCGACATGCCGCAAAACAGCCCCTCCTCCTCACACAACCGGTGGGCCATGGAGATGGCATCTTCATCTTTTACTAAAAATGCTTTTTCAATAAATCCCGCTTCCTCAATCTTGTTGACAAGCAAGCCGGCCACCCCGGGAACACCATATTTTTCCATATAGAATTTTATCTCCGGAGCCATTTGAAACAGTGACGAACTGGAAGGCTCGACAGCATAAATTTTCACATCGGGATTAGCTTCCAGTAATGCTTCACTAACGCCAAGCAATGTTCCTCCCGTTCCCACGGCACAGACAAAGGCGTCAATTTTTCCATCGGTTTGTTCGACAATTTCTTTGCCGGTTGTTTCCTTATGAGCTAAAACATTATCCGGATTCATGGCCTGTCTTGCCCACCAGACGTTCTCATTATTTTCTTCCAGCTCAAGAGCTTTAATCCGTGGAATAATCTCCACGACTCCCCCGTGAACGCTTTTTCCTTCCAATTCATCGAGAATCTCTTTTCCCGGATCAACTTCGATAACTTCCGCTCCATAGGCTTTGATCATTTTTCTCTTATCTTCCGGTATCCAGCCTTTCGGCATATGCATAACCGATTTGTAGCCTTTGGCCGCACTCACAAAAGAAAGTGCGGTCGCCGTATTACCGGTGCTTGACTCCGTTACAACTCCGCCCTCTTTCAGTTTGCCTTCTTTTTCGGCACTCTCAATCATTTTTAATGCCATCCGGTCTTTCATGCTCCCGCTTGGATTGAGAAACTCACATTTGACCATTATGTTGGCGTCTACGCCTTTTGCGATTCGATTAATGCGGACCATTGGTGTATTGCCAATGCATTCTAAAATACTTTCATGAACGTCCATTTAATTCTCCTTTTATTTTTGAAATGTATCATGCATCATTGTTCTATTTTATACAGCAAATAATATGCCACTTTATCCAATAAAAAATTGCGCTGTCTTTGTGGATGTCATAAAGAGTTTGGTCGATATATAGAGTTTCGGTTTTATTTAAGTAAAATAGTAACGCTCTGTATTTAAAAGGAATAATTTATTGGGTCCTACAAAAAACAATGAACCGTCGATTTCCCGGGTTTGGATGGCTGAAAATGTGAGGCCAAAATAAATGAGTATAGTGGTGCGAATTTACAACGCGTTGCATTATTGCAAATTTACTTGTCTTTTGTGCCGCCCTAATCAAGATAATTGCTGTTTAAAGATCAATAATTGACAGCGGGCAATGGCCAGGGTATAGTTTGTTGCAAATTTACAACATAAATCTTTAATCATAGGAATTCGAACGGCATGAGCAAAACCGATTTATTGAATAAAGAGCCCAACGGCTCGATCCAGAAAAAGCTTAACGCAATTATGAATTTTGATAAAATCATCAATTCATCTCTGGACAGCCTCTGGATCGCCGATGAAAATGGAAAAATCCTTCAGGTCAATCAAGTCGGACTTAAACTGTATAATCTGTCACCGGATGAGGTTATCAATAAAAATGTGGATGAACTTTTGGGAAAAGGTGTATTTGAACGTTCTATCATTCCGGAAGTCATTCGAACTGAAAAAGCCCATATGGTAATCAACAAGCTTCCAAATGGGAAGCAACTGCTCAGGGTTGCAAATCCCATATTTAATAAAAACGGGGAACTATCCCTCGTCGTGGTCCATGAGAGAGATATGACGGAGCTGTATCTGTTAAAATCGGATTTAGAAAAAAGTCATGCGATCAGCGAGGGATACCGGTCACAGTTGAAGCAATTGACCACCCAGGACGGGCATTGGTCTGAAGCGAACATTCGAAGCTCAATAATGTATCGGGTGATGGAAAAGGCGATCAGGCTTTCACAGGTCGATACAACCATTTTGCTGCAGGGTGAAGCCGGTGTCGGCAAAGGATATTTTGCAAATCTTATCCATAACGCCTCGCCTCGTAAAGACAAACCTCTTATTCGTGTGGATGCCGGTGCGATTCCCGAGCAGCTCATTGAATCGGAATTGTTCGGGTATGAAGGAGGGGCTTTCACCGGTGCCCTTAAAAAAGGAAAACCGGGATATATTGAGATAGCGGAAGAGGGCACATTGTTTCTTGATGAAATTGCGGAAATTCCACTGCAGATTCAAGTAAAGCTTCTAAGATTTCTGGAAAACAATGAAATCGTACGGGTTGGCGATACAACAACAAAAACGATAAATACCCGCGTTATAGCCGCCACTAACAAAAAACTCGATAAAATGGTTGAAGATGGCACATTTCGTAAAGATCTTTTTTTCAGGCTGAATGTTATTCCCCTTACCATTCCACCCCTGCGGGAAAGAGTGGATGATATACCACCGCTTATTTACTATTTTTTAAAAAAATTTAACCGGAAATATTCCACACAGAAAGCAATTTTCCCGAAAGCACTCGAATGCCTCTGTGCTTATTCCTTTCCCGGAAATATTCGGGAACTTTCAAATCTTATCGAACAGCTCGTAGTTTTATTGCCTGGTGATAAAATTGATATCGAAGATATCCCTTCCCATATTCGGACAGACTACAACAGCGGCAAGATTACCCCGCTGGCGCATGGATGGAATCTTCAAAAAACAGTAGCGGAAATTGAAAAAGATTTAATTGCCCGTGCCATAAAAAACTTTGGGAGCCAGCGGAAAGCCGCTAAGCCATTAGGCATCAACCACTCAACATTATCCAGAAAAATTAAGAAATACGGTATTTGAAAAAATCAGTGACTTCACGCATTGATAAGTTCCTTTATGAAAAAAGAGGGCACCGGATCAAAAAAATCCTGCGGTGAAGACAAATCATAGCCGTGTGGACCATAGGGGAATCAATTTGAAAAACTATGACGATTGGTTCCGTGGCTAAGAATGCCAAGCTACTTAAGCTGGCTGGATGGTGCTTGTAATTTGTTATTTACGATTTATCCGGTCAGGTGACATCCATTGATTTTATGGCTTAATCGTGATGGTCGGATACAAGCCATGGGTATCCCCCACCGGATACGGCTGAATCATGTTGAACGAAATATTCTGGTTCCTCTGAGCGTGCCCTCTTTTTGAATTACCATTGAAGAACGCGCCATTTGCCTCCAGAATGTGGTGAATTCGTTCTTTGAAGGCCGTGACAAAACTTGACCCGCTTCCTTCAAAAGTCATGTTTCCCCTGACCAGTGTGGATGTTATTTTTGAAAAATCATTCAAGGAGATACCGTTGGTTTTAAGATCTTTTTCGTTTTCCACCACCCCCCAGACCAGGTGGTTCGCCGGGATGGTCAACGGTTTGCGGATATCGATGATGGTGTGAGGCATGATGATGCTTTCCTGGCCGATGGACAGCCGGGCTTTCGGCCGCCCCCTCAGAAAGCTGTTGAATCCGACGAACACATTTTTACTCAAATCCGCCTCAATGATCTTGGCGCCATGGGCGGTGATATCGAACCCTTCCAGTCGTGAGTTGATGATATAGCACTGCTCTTGTACGTTGGCCCCCTTGCCGAGCCATGCATTCTGAAGATAGGCGCGCTGTGCCACCAGGACATTTTCATCGATATGGGTTTTAGGTTTAATCACTGAAAACCGATCCAGGGAAGCGCTGTCGGGAACCGGTACGGACGATTCGAGGTTGACCACATCAAAAATTCGCTGGAACGACTCCTTACGGCTGTTCACAAAATCGATGAACACCCCCTGGGGCTGGGCGCCGGCGGTAAAGTAGATGTAATTGTTCAGCCGGTCAACCGGATGCCGGTACAGAAAATTGAAATTATCCGGACTGCGCACCCAGACGGTTCCGGGTTCGATGTTCAGATGGCTCACCTCTCCGGCTTGTACGTAGGAAAAAGCGCCGATCAGGCAATCCCGCATGGTGGTAAGGTCCACCGTGGAAAAGGGCCCCAGAAAAGATCCATCGATGGGGGAGCCGTGAATATTGGCGTAATGGGTGGATATGGTGTCCCTGATAAAAAAATTTTCAGGGGTTTCCGGATCGTGGGAATTATTATGGACCAGAGTCTTGATAAGAAAGCTGTCATTGATCTTAATTTTCTCATCCGAGTTTATCGGGATGTCAAAATCTCCGAATTGAAACCGGTCGCCTTTTTTCTTAAGTTCATCGCCCCGGATATCACTTTTGTAGAGGATAGAATTCGTCACCTGGCATTTTCCCAGAAAATAGCTGCCGGAGAGGCTGGAATGCCGGAATTGCAAGTTCAATTTGTGGTGGGGTGTAATGCCGTAAAACGCGTAAAATTTCGTCATCTGGTTCAAAGGAATAAGATTGTTGACAAGTGGATACACATCGTATTCATGCTCCCGAAGATTGATATTGACCCGCTGGACGATTCTGTCGAAGACCAGTTCCAATTCTTTCATTATCTATTCCTCTAATTCATATTTTTTCATGGCATGGAAAGCCGCGGCAAATACATCCGACAATCTCAATACGCCCACGATATCCTCCCCTCTTGTCACAAGCAGTGACAGATGGAGCCCGGTGGTAAATTGATGAACAGCAGTGTCCAGAGATGTATTCTCATCAATATATTCACCATCGGAATAGATCTGCATAAAATCTTTAACCTTGAATTTTGCCGCAGTTGATAGAATCTCTTTTTCGGAAATGCTCTTAACCCTGTGTTTTTCCTTATGGACGATGATCGCTTTTGAACTGAAACCGAATTTGCCGATATCATCGGTCTCACGATCCTGTTCATTTTTTCCCTCAAGCGCGCGGATAAAATCAAGCTGGCTGAGCTTTCCGATAACGCGTTTGTCCTTGTTCAGGATCAACACAGCGCGGTGAGAGTATCTGTTTTCCGTGAACTCCTCCTGAGCCTTTTCCAACTCGAGAACGGCCTCAAACAGCGTAGCCTCTTCGAAAACCGTTGAGTACTCTGAAATTGGAACCATTAAATCCTTAGCAAGATAGTTTTTCATGATCAAACTCCAGTTTCAAGCAAAAAGAAAAGGGAACTTTATGGAACTAAAATACTAGTATTATTACAATTTGTCAAGAAAAGAACGGAAATTATTCACAGGGCATGGTTTTTGTTTTTTATTACATCGGGTTCGGGCTTTGCCGGGTTGGAATACGGTTAAAACAAGGCACCCTGCACTCTTTATATTTTGCATCGAAAAAAAGAAGGTCAAAGCCGATCACAATGAAAGATTTTTTGAGGCAGGTTTGCATCTCTGCAAATAAAATTGACCTGATGACTATGCACACGGATATGCTATAGAGGGGAAGTGCAGAATTCATTTACTTTAAAAGTAAAAGCCCATTGGGTCGGTGCGGGAATGGTCAGGTTTTTTTGGATGCGTATCCATCGGCGTACCAGCCACTGCCCTTTAGTTCAAAAGAACATTGAGATATAATTTTTTTTGCTGTTTCGCCGCACTGGGGACATTTAATTTCCTGCGTATCCATGCGGACCAGTTTTTCGGTTATGGTACCCTCGGGGCATTCAAATTCATAAACAGGCATAACATCTACATCCTTTAATAGAGTCTATAGGTTAACACAAACATTTATAGTATATGCATCTATTGATGGGTGTCAAGAGATAACCAACAGAGTATTTTGGATCAATCAAGATGCGGATGAAATGATAAAATGGTTGATATAGCGAGGGTTTAAATCTCCCGCGGCAACCTGTCCGTATTCAGCCTCAAGTTCATTGAACAATTCTTCAAAAGTCTGTCCCATGTCCTGGACGATTTTATGTTCGGCAAGGCCCGATTTCTTTGCAATCCATTGGATAAACAGCTCTTTCATTTCGTTGCTGATCTTGTCCGTTTCAAATGATTTGTCATTAGTACCACGATTGAATAAAGCCTTGAAAAACGGTCTGAATTGATTAACATCGACAGCAAGGTTTTTTACTTTCAACGGTATTTTAACGGCATTTGAATCAGGTTCCGGCAGGTTTAAAAAGTTCCGGGTCCAGAGGGTCAAAAGCAGGGCTTTATAAGTGAAAAAGTGCCTTTTGGAGGGCTTTATTAAAAGATCCATATGATCAAACAGGTAGTCCATGGCCATAATTTGATCCAACTTTGCCCTGGTTGCTTGAATGTCTCCGAGTGAGGTGAACTCCCGATAGAGTTTTCCGGTTTTTTCATTATCAAAAAAAACCGGTTTTTTAATTAAAAGCCCGCCGATCGTACCGAGCCAGCGTTCGTCCCAGAAAGCAAGGGGAAGTCCCTGGCGGGCAAACCAGCTGTTTGTCTGCCATTTGCCGGCCATCCATTTAAGTTTCAGGGCCGAGCCGTAACCTATTCGGAAAAGATCCGTCAACGGGTATTGCTTGAGCAGGGCTGCGCCCATTTCCAGGGGGCTCTGGCCATGGCTGCGGTTTTTTATGGTTTGCTCAAGGCCGATACTGATATATCCGCAGGCCTTCCTTACGATATTTTTAAGCTGGTCCCGTTCTCTTATGATTTTTTTGTCGGCAGTGATAATGCGATTGCCGAGACCGGCAAATTCAACCTGCAATTGGGAGTAGAGTTCCGTATCGTATTTCATGGTCTCCAGAGATCGTGCAAACAGAGTGCCGGTGCCGATCATCGTACTTGAATACAGTGGAACCGGCAAAGGCCGGCCATCGGCCTTTTTGTCGGCCATGACCTTGTGATCACGATGCTTCAATTCGGCAGGGTTCAATGGTTGATAAATACCAATGGCTTCGTCAAACGGCAGAAAACCTTTTTCAGCCAGACGTACGCTGCACAGGCGGAAAGCCTCTTCTTCGTATTCGGCGGGTGTCACGGTCGCCGATTCAAGCAGAATCTGCTGAAACCTGATATGGTCATAGGCGGACAACTGTTTTAACAAGGCAGACAGGAAAAGAGCGCGGTGTTCCTGCAAAGGATACTCTTCTTCGGCTGTTGATGGACGATCCGGAATTCTTATATAATATTTATCATCATAGGTGAAAAAATCATCGCCTAAATCAGCCGGATCCTGATCATGCTCGCGTATTCTCAGTTCAATGGTCTTAAACAGGTAAAATTCGAGCCGTTCGAATTGCTGCTCCATAAACCATTTTACAAACCGCCGGGGATCGGATCGAAGCATCAGATCCATCCAGATCGTTGTCCGGTCGATATTGACACGGTCACGATCCCAGGTTTCCATATCAAGCAGATACTCGCACTGCCGATCCGAGGCAAGGGCCAGCAGGGGGAGGGCATCGTCAGGGCCGATGTCATGCACCAGAAAATAAAAGTCCTCCTCCGGGAAAGAATGCACAAGTGCGGCAGGTTGCTCTCTATCGATGATTCGGTTCAGGGCGTCGGCCGCCGGCAGTGATAAGATCTCTTTACGCTGGAGTTGCAGCGTTTTTAATCGAGATAATATTTTTGGGTTTATCGGATGATCGTTCATTTGTTTTTCCCTTTCCAGGGGGCAATTTTTAAAAGAAGGATCATTCCCGGGAGGGCAATCACCGTACAGCAGATAAAAAAGCCCTGCCAGCCGAAATTTTTAGCCAGCAGACCGGTGGGTGCTGATGCCAATACCCGGGGAACCCCCATAAGGCTGCTGAGCAGCGCATATTGAGTTGCTGTGAATCGTTTATTGGTAATGCTGGCCATGAACGCGGCATAGGCGGCAGTGCCCATGCCGCTGCTCAAATTTTCAAAGGCGATAACACCCGCCAGACAACTCAGGCTGGGACCGATCTGGGCCAGCAGGGCAAAGCCGGCGGTGGACAGGGCCTGCAGAATGCCGAATACCCAGAGGCTGCGATAAATACCCAGGCCCAGCATGCAGATGCCGCCGATGAGACTGCCGGCGATTGTGGCCCAGAAACCAAACAGCTTGACTACCGCCCCGATCTGGGTTTTGGTGAATCCGATATCCAGATAAAAAGGCGTAGTCATGGCACTGGCCATGGTATCGCCGATTTTATATAATAAGATAAAGGCCAGTATCCACAAGGCCCCCCTGCGGCTGAAATATTCGACAAGAGGGTTTAAAACCGCGTCCTTCAAAGATCGGGGAATTCCGGTCGGAGTGTCGGGTTCCGGGGCCAGGAGTGTGGCCAGTATCCCTGGAAGCATGCCGAGGGCCATGATAAGATACACCGTGGAAAACGACATGTAGTCGGCCATGATCAGGCCGCCGCCCGAGGCCAGGAGCATCCCTGTGCGATATCCATTGATATAAAGAGATGATCCCAGGCCCAGTTCCCGGTCCGTGAGATCTTCGCGCCGGTAAGCATCCACGACAATATCCTGGGATGCACTGAAAAAAGTTACCAGAAAGGCCGAAAAGGCAACCATCCAGGGATTATTGGCAGGATTCGTGAATCCAAGACCTGCAATGGCCAGGGCCAGGGCCAGTTGAGCAATTAACAGCCAGCCCCTGCGGCGTCCAAGAAACGGCAAAGTATAGCGGTCCAGCAGTGGTGCCCATAAAAATTTAACGGTATACGGAAGGCCCACCAGGGCCATCATACCGATCACGGCAAGGTCCACCCCCTCTTCTTTCATCCAGGCCTGCAGCACTGAAATGGTCAGAAGAAGGGGCAGTCCGCAGGAAAAACCCATCACCATCGCCACCAGCATACGGGGGCTGAAGATTGATTTTAGAATATCCGCAGAATTCTGGGCGGTTTCATTGTTTAATTGTCTGGTTTGTCGCCAATCCAATTAGCAGGATGCTTCCATCAGTTGTTCAGGCATCACAATGGATCCATATTTTGATTTAAGTTCCATCAGACCCTGTTTTTGGTTATCCAGCACTTCAAAAAGTTTGACCGGAATATTGGCCTCTTTGCCGTATGCCTCGTTTTGCAGATCTATGCGGCCCACGATGTTGTCAATATAAAGGGAAAACTGCCTATTGTATAATTCCCGGGAGTATTCCTTGTTTATAATGGCTTTGAATAATTCTTTCAAATCCTCATATTTAGGCAGATACCCGATAGGGGTATCAATAGCCTCAACATCGTTATGGACTCTTCTCTCCAGCCACGCAAGCCATACTTTGACATCTTTTTTTTCGCCCAGCAGCTTTTTGGATGTACCGCCCCGGGCCTCTTCGGTGAGAAAATAATTCAGGCCGGCCATGATCGGTTTTTTGTCTTTGGCAAGTTCAGGATGTCCAAAGAATTTAAACTGGGTCGCCATATAATCCGCCAGAGCACCGGGAATAAAAGGTGCATTGGCCCATGGAGCGCGTTTTATACCGGTAGCCCCGACTTCGGTGGCGGTTGCGGCTGAAACAATACAGGCTCCGATCGCTACTCCCTGATCGGAATTTTTTGCGGCCCATACCGGCGGCATGGTGTCACTGTCCCGTCCGCTGTAGGTGACGATGCGGGTTTCAACGCCGGCCGGGTCTTCAGCCGATTCGGAATAAATGGGAAGTGCTTTGGACGACAGTGTGCATCGGGCATTGGGATGAGATATGGGAACTTTTTTCCCGTTTGAATCCAGCTTACCTGTTTCCCAGGCACCCTGAAAATTAATTCCCCTGGTGGGCGGTGTCTCACCGTTACCGGTCCAGTGCGGCACCCCGTTTTCATCTATGAGAACATTGCTCCAGATTACTTCGGTACCGGGATTGCGCAGCAGCTTCATCAGTTGCGGATCTCCTTCCTGATTTACATCCTCGACAATGCCGAATATACCGCATTCGGGGTTGATGGAGCGAACGCTGCCGTCTTCTGCCCGCCACATCTGGGCCAGGTCGTCACCGACAAAATAATTGCCCGCCATGGCGGTGGTGGTTTTGCCGCATCCGCTTGGGGCTGCCCCGGTACACCAGGTGATGCGTCCATTCGGACCGGCGAGACCGGTAATAAACATATGCTCGGACAATTCATTTCCCGGATTTTTATAGACGGCCTTGTCCACGGCAAAACGATGGTTGCCTTTTTTAAGCAAAAGGGTATTGCCTGCATAGGTGCATTTAAAACTATAAGTGGTTTGATCCGCCCTATCCATGAATACGCGGGCATTCGGCAGGTCTTCGGGCCGGTTTAAGCCTTCGCTGTGAATATTGCAGAAAAAATGCCCCAGACGATCCACTTCTTTATCAAAATCAGCAAAGCGGTTACGATATAAAATCTCGGCGCTGTGGGAAACATACGCGGAACTGGTGATTTCAAGAGCCGGATTGGATGCATAGGCACCGACAGGACCCCGCATATAAAAACCGATGATCATGGTCTTCCCGTGCATAATACCGACCATGTTCTTTTTAATGAGTTCCAGGGCCTGGTCTCTCTCCATTTTGTTGGCCAGGGAGCTGACATGTTCGCCCGGGTTAATGATGTAAAAAGTACGATCGATGATGCGGCCCTGTTCATCCTTGAGGTCATAGTGGATTGTATGGCCTTCCATGGGCAGCTTTTTTTCCTCGCCGTTTTCAATAGACAAATCCCGAACCCGCTGCTTGTCGGCCGGAGAACCGGTGTTGATAAAAATACGGTCCGGTTCGCACATGGCAATGGCATTTGAAATTTTAATGAGAACTTCACTATTTTTTACCTGCTTAATCTTGGCCAGGTTTTCCGGATCCAGCCTGTCTTCGAAAAGTGCCATCGCCTTTTCGATGGTGCTGATTTTTCCTAATTTTTGTGCGATATCGATTCCCTGCGCGGTTGATTGCATTGATTTTCTCCTTATGGCCCTTGGGGCATGTTATTTAAAATATAAAAATGATGGCATATTTAAAGATCGCAGAACATTCGCGGGCTTTCCAAATACTATTCGCTGCACGTAAATTTTTCCTGCCGCGGCATATTCTGCGTGATCCAGGTCAGTACTTTGTCAAATTCATCTTTTAATTCTTGAAAAGCCTTGCCCCGGTGACTGATTTTATTTTTTTCTGCTCGTGACATTTGTGCGAAGGTCTTATTCAGGGCCGGATAAAAAAATACCGGATCATAGCCGAATCCGCTGGTTCCAGCCAGCTCCTGACTTATGAATCCTTCACAGCGCGCCTCATAGGTCAGTGCCGGTCCGGTTGGAACGGCAATCGAGAGCACACACTCAAAGGCGGCCTTCCGATTGGTTTGGTTTTTCATTGCTTTCAGTAACTTGTTGCAGCGATCCGTATCCGTGGCATCTGTTCCGGCATAACGGGCCGAATGGACCCCCGGTGCCCCGTCAAGGGCTTCCACCACCAGTCCTGAATCATCGGCCAGAGCGGGATATCCCAGAATTCTGGCGGCAAAAGAGGCTTTCTTGTAGGCATTTTCGTCAAAGGTCTCTCCGTCCTCCTCAACTTCGGGGATGGGACCGAAATCATCCAGGTTTTTTATGGTTACCGGATAGTTGCCCAGAAGCTGCCTGATTTCAGCGGTTTTGCCTTTATTGCGGGTAGCAATGACAATAGTAAGCGGATGCTGCACATAAACCTCGGATGTTGGTTATAAAAATTTTTTCGATTCAATTATAAACGTATAAATATAATTCATGCAATACTTTTTGTAAAGATTTTTATAATCATTTATTGCCCTGCAGATCCATCTCTTCGAGCTGTTTTTCAAAAACGGCATTTTTTTCATCAAATTCAATACTGAGGCGTTCAAGTTTGTCAAAAAGTTCATCAATGGCTGCCTGGCATGTATGAATCAGGCGGGAAAGTTTTGCAATCCGGCTGCCGTCCTGGGCCTGGGATGCTTCCAGAATATCGCTGTTAAGTTCAGCAAGCTGATTTTCATTTGTTTCAATTTCATTTTCTACCTGCTCCATGCGTCGTTCAAGCGGCTTTAGATTTTTTGACCGGCAGGTCACTATTTCAGAACGCTTTTGTCGAATCTGTTTCCTGGTTAACTTAGTCCCGGAGTCAACTTCACCGCTGTTTTCGGTTTTTGTTTTTACGAGATTTTCATCGTCCCAGCCGCATTTATCAAGAAAATCCTGGTAGGTTCCTTCGAAGAGGTAGACCTTGTCTTTTTCAAATACAATCAAACGTTGAGCCAGGGCATGCAGAAACATTTCGTTATGAGTTACCATCACTACGGTGCCGCCAAAACCGTCAATGGCGGCGAGAAGGGAATCACTGGAATCCATGTCAAGATGGTTGGTGGGCTCGTCAAGCAGCAACAGATTCACGGGGGCGGCAAGGAGCTTGCCAAGCATGACCCTGCTTTTTTCACCACCGGAAAGAATACTTATTTTTTTAAGGGCATTATCTCCGGAAAACATCATGGCACCACAAATATTACGGGCTGCCTGGCGATCCATTGCAGGATTGGAATACAGAATTTCATCTTCTATGGTTCGCGAGTCCACCAGGCTTTTTATGTTGGTCTGCTCAAAAACGCCGGGGGTTACCGATGGGTTATACCGTATGTCGCCGCTGTCGGGAGAAAGAGTTTTAGCTAAAAGCTTCATTTTTGCCAATGTCTTGATTCGCGATTGAACCATGTTGGCCAACCTGGCCTTGGCCCTGAAGCGGGTGATGAACTGTTCGATTTCCTTTGTACGGCGCTCATCATTTATACGGGTTTTTTCATATATCTCTTCATCCTGGGCAATCCTGGCATAATATTTTTCGGTATTGCCCTTTATTTTTCGTATTTTTCTACGATGGATTCCAAGTGTGTGGGTGACAATTTTATCCATGAAGCTTCTGTCGTGAGTGATGAGCAGTATTTCACGCGGCCAGTTTGCCAAAAACCGTTCAACCCATCGAATCGAGGCGATATCAAGATAATTGGTTGGTTCGTCCAGCATCAGCAGGTCAGGTTCGGAAACCAGAATCTTGGCCAGGTTGAGACGTACCTGGAATCCTCCCGAAAATTCATCGGGATGACGCTGCATGTCATTATTGGAAAAACCCAGCCCCCCAAGAATTTTTTCGACCTTCCAGTATTGATCACGTTCATTTTCCAAAAGGCCGAGAGCGCCTTCCTCCAGAACAGTCGCGGCTTTGAAATCGATCTGCTGCCGGACATGGCCGATACGATAATTTTTAGGAATGATAATGTTACCGGAATTCAGCGCCTGTTCACCGGTAATCATGCTGAAAAGAGTGGTTTTGCCATGGCCGTTGCGACCGACAAGGCCTATACGTTCCCGGGAATTGATCTGGAAGTTGATGCCCTCAAAAAGTACCTGACCGCCGAAACTTTTACTTACGTTTTCAATACTGATCATATGGTTATAAAAATCAGGCGCCCAGCCCCACAAAAGGATTGTGGCGCTTTTCCTGACCGATTGTCGTGGTGCCCATGTGTCCCGGATACACGGTGACATCATCCGGCAGAACAAAAAGCTTGTTGTGAATACTTGTTTTTAAGACATCAAAATTCCCGCCCGGCAGATCGGTACGGCCGATGGAGCCTGCAAAAAGGGTATCTCCGACAAATACACTGCCGGGTGTAAACAAAGAGATCCCTCCCGGAGAATGCCCGGGCGTATGAAGAACCTGAAGGGTTATGCTGCCGCAGGAGATACTGTCGCCATCTGCAAGCAGTCGATCCGGGGGCGGAGAATTGTCCGATGACAAGCCAAAAGAAGCGGCCGCATCCTGAAGATGATTCAGCATGGGGAGATCATCTGCGTGAATGAGGAGATCGGCGCCGGTTGCTTCTTTTAATTTCCGGTTTCCGCCCACATGATCAAAATGACCGTGCGTATCGACAATATATTTTACCTTGAGTTTTGCTTCCGCCAGAACCAGTAAAATTTTGTCCACGTCATCTCCAGGATCAATAACTATTGCGGCAGAGGTATCTTTACATCCTAAAATATAACAATTGGCCATGATAGGGCCGACCGGCAGACTTTTTATTATCACCGACTCCTCCATTTCTGGTATGCTTTAAATATCAATGGGCATGAGCAGTTTATTAAAAACGGCTCATTTGAAAGTTACGATTCAATTCGAATTTTATTTTCATCCATGTTAATCCGGATGCTGTCCAAAATGCCGTTTATAAAGGCACCGGATTCCCTGGTGCCGAATTTTTTACCAATATCAATGGCCTCGTTGATGGAAACTTTTGTTGGGATATCGTTACAATAAAGCAGTTCATAAACCGCAATGCGCAGTATACTCCGATCGACGCCGGCCATGCGACTGATTTTCCAGTTATTTGAAAATTGTTCGATGGCGGAATCAATGGTTTTCATGTGGCTGATTACACCCTGTATAAGTTCAGTAAAAAAAGAATAGATCCCAGGCGATGGTGTAAACGTTTCGCAATAAAGATTCAGCGCTTTTATTGAGACGCTGTGATTCAAATCCATAAAAAAAAGCGCCTGCATGGCTTTTTCTCTTGATTTTCGACGGTTTCCATGGATCATGCTTTTTCAATCGCCTCAATCAAATTGGCCATTTCAACAGCCGAGAGGGCCGCGCTCCAACCCTTGTTGCCGGATTTTGTGCCGGCACGCTCAATGGCCTGTTCAATGGTGTCCGTGGTGAGAATACCAAATATAACAGGGATTTCACTATCCATGCCGACGGATGCAACTCCCTTTGATACTTCGGCGCTTACATAATCAAAATGGGGTGTGGCGCCACGGATAACCGCGCCCAGGCAGATCACCGCGTTAAATCGCCGGGAGAGAGCCGCTTTTTTGGCAATAAGCGGGACTTCAAAGGCACCCGGAACCTTTATAATTTCAATGTCGGTCTCACTGGCGCCGCAACGAACCAGGGCATCCACGGCTCCCCCTGCAAGCTTGTCGGTAATGAAATCGTTAAAACGACTGACGATCAGGGCAAACTTTTTCCCTTCAGCCAGTAACTTTCCCTCTACTATTTTAGGCATATACTCTCCTCCTTGTCCGTTGGTTGTTTAGGCTGAAGGTTGTTTAGACTTAAAAAACCCGCCTGTTTGCCCCCGCCTTCAGCCTTCTACCTTTTCATCACTTCGGTTTGCTGAAATGGAGCAGGTGGCCCATTTTGAGTTTTTTGCATTCAAGATATCCCCGGTTATATTCATTGGGCTGGATTTCAATGGGAATCTGTTCTGTAATTGAAAGACCGTATCCATCAAGGCCCACCATTTTTTTTGGATTATTCGTCAATAGTTTCATTTTTCGGACACCCAGGTTCACTAACATCTGAGCACCCAGTCCATAGCCACGCATGTCATCCTTGAACCCTAACTTCAAATTGGCTTCCACCGTATCCAGTCCGGCGTTCTGCTGCAGATCATAGGCCTTGAGTTTGTTGACCAGGCCGATTCCCCGCCCTTCCTGGCGCAGGTAAAGGATAACACCGGAACCTTCCTTATTTATTATTTCCATTGCTTTGTGGAGCTGATCTCCGCAGTCGCAACGCAGTGAACCGAAAATATCGCCGGTCATGCATTCTGAATGAACCCTTACCAGAACCGATTTTTCCGGATCTATTTCGCCCTTCACCAGTGCGATATGGAGCAAGTTGTCGATATCATTTTCAAAAGCGATGATTTTGAATTCGCCTCCGTACTTGGTAGGCACTTCCGTCTCGGCGGCTCTGCGGACAAATGATTCGGTCCGGGTTCGGTATTCCACCAGATCGGCCACCGTGCAAATGCCGATATTGTGTTTTTTACTAAATTTCTCCAGGGCAGGCATCCTGGCCATGGTTCCGTCTTCGTCCATAATTTCACAAATTACCGCTGCCGGTTTTAACCCGGCCAATCGTGCCAGATCAACCGAACCCTCGGTCTGGCCTACTCGCACCATTACACCACCGTCTCTGGCCCGTAACGGGAAAACATGTCCCGGCCTGACAAGATCCTCGGGTTTTGCATCCCGGGCAACCGCTGCAAGAATTGTCGTTGCCCGGTCGGCAGCGGAAATTCCGGTGGTAACTCCTTTTTTTGCTTCAATGGATACGGTAAAGCCGGTCTGGAACTGAGAAGTATTATTGTCCACCATTAAAGGCAGGTCCAGAGAATTGATTTTATCTCCGGTCATCGGCAGACAGATAAGCCCTCGTCCGTAGCGGGCCATAAAATTAATGGCCTCGGGCGTTACCAGTTCAGCGGCCATGGTAAGATCTCCCTCATTTTCACGGTCTTCATCATCAACAAGGATGACCATCCGGCCGGCCTTTATATCCTCGATGGCCTGATCAATGGTAAGCAATGGCATTTTTATTTAACTATCTCCTTTTTATAAAAATCCGGTTTTTGCTAAAAACTGCATATCCAGCGGCGCATTTTTTTTCGTATCGTTATCCTGTTTTACTGAAAAAAGCCGTTCAACGTATTTACCGATGATATCGGTCTCGATGTTTACTTTTTCCCCTGTTTTTTTTTGACCGACCGTAGTCAATTGAGCGGTATGCGGAATAATACAAACCTCAAATCCACACGCATCACAAGCGTTGATGGTAAGGCTCACACCGTCTACGGCAATCGATCCCTTTTTAATCATATAGCGGGCAAGGGAAGCGGTTACGCTGAAACCGATGAAAATTGCATTACCGGCTGTTTTTCTATGGGTCAGCGTGCCGGTTCCGTCGATATGTCCTGAAACCAGGTGCCCGTCCAGGCGGTCTGAAAGGCGCAGGGCCCGTTCCAGATTAACCCGGGTGCCTATCCTTGCCCCCCCAAGTGTCGTCGCCTGCAGAGTTTCCGGAGATACGTCCACATCAAACCGTTTGCCGCCGATCCCGACAGCAGTCAAACAGGCACCATTGACCGCAATAGAGTCTCCGATTTTGGTTTGGTCCATAAAAAAATCAGCATCAATGCTTAACCGGCAGCCCTGATTTGACGGCTGGACGGCGATTATGGTGCCAAGCCCTTCTATGATGCCTGTAAACATAATAAATATTTATCCAATGTCAATTTATTGTTATTTGTTTAAGGCCCGTAAATATCCTTCCACCATGATATCTTCTCCGAACCGGTGCAGCCTGATATCTTTAACACGGATGCCGGAATTCATTTTTTCCGCCCCCTTTCCACGGCAGACATGCACTCCGTCGTTACCGCCCAGGATCTTGGGCGCGTAAAACAGATTAACCTTATCAACGATCCCGGCCGCCAGGGCTGAAGCGATAATTTTCCCGCCGCCTTCAATAAGAAGGCTGGTGATCTTCATCTTTCCAAGACGGTCCATCAGCGCCCCAAGATCGATTCTTTCCTTTTTCAACCGCGCAGTGATAACCCGGGCGCCCAGACTTTCGATTGCTTTCCTTTTTTTTTCCGCAACATTGCCGCCGGTTATAATAAAGGTATCCGCACCCGAATCCTGATGCAGCATTTTTGCATTTGCCGAAATGGACAGTTTCGTATCCAGGACAATACGGATCGGATCTTTACCCTCCTCGTTATTCAGCCGGGTGGTTAAACTTGGATCATCCTGCCTGACCGTATTGACCCCCACCAGGATCGCGTCTGATGCATGCCTCATGCGATGAACAAAGGCCCTTGACTCGGGTCCGGTAACCCATCGGGAATCACCGGTGCGAGTGGCAATTTGACCGTCCAGGGTGGAGGCCCATTTCAATGTTACAAACGGTCGGCCGGTTGTAACATATTTGATAAAACTTTCATTCAGCAGGCGGGCGCTGTTTTCGCATACGCCGGTTGTGACCTTAATTCCTTTTTCAGACAAATACCGGGTTCCCCCGCCCCTGACACACGGGTTGGGGTCTTCCATGGCCACAACGACCCGGCAAATTCCGGCAGCCAGAATTTTTTCGGTACATGGCGGCGTTCTCCCGGTATGGTTGCAGGGTTCAAGTGTAACATAAAGAGTCGCCCCCCCGGCCGTATCCCCGGCATCATCAATGGCATTCACTTCAGCGTGAGCACTGCCCGCAGCCCTGTGATAACCCCGGCCGGTTATTTTACCGTCCTTTACAATCAGGGCGCCCACCATGGGATTTGGTGATGTTGTACCCCGGCCCCGGGCCGCAAGTTCAAGGGCCAGGCTCATAAAATGTGCGTCATCCATCATAGATAATACCGCAAAGCAGCAAAATTAACGGCCGGCTCCGTCGTTGACGGTCAGCAGGCTTTTGAGTTCATCAACAAAATCGTTAACATCTTTGAATTCCCTGTAAACCGATGCAAATCTCACATAGGCGACATCGTCCAGCTCATGAAGGCCGGCCATAATTTTTTCGCCTATTTTATAGGACGGTATCTCCTTTTCGCCGGTTTCCCTGAGATCACGCTCAAGGTTTTCAATAAACTCTTCGATTGCATTGATACTGACAGGCCGTTTTTCACAGGCTCTTTTCATGCCCTGACGAACTTTTTCCCGGCTGAAAACTTCGCGGCGCCCGTCTTTCTTGATAATCGTAATCGGGATTTCCTCGATATGTTCATAGGTAGTAAAACGCCTGGTGCATGACAGGCATTCCCTTCGTCTGCGTATTACGTTTCCATCCTTGCTCATTCTGGAATCGATGACCTTATTGTCGACTTCTCCGCAATATGGACATTTCATACGATTTCCTCCTGGTTGCCGGTTTTGATTTGTATAACCTCGACTCCCGCCCCGGTAAACATTTCTCCGGACATTTCGTCCGAATAACCGGACAGATAATAAACCTTTCTTATTCCGGCGTTTATGATCATTTTAGCACAGATTGAGCAGGGCAGATTGGTGCAGAACAGGGTTGAGTCTTTTATGGAAACGCCATGATAGGCTGCCTGAATAATGGCGTTTTGTTCGGCATGAATACCGCGGCAGAGTTCATGACGCTGTCCGGAAGGAACCTTTAACCGCTCCCGCAGGCAACCCACCTCGCTGCAGTGACGGATGCCGGAAGGAGCACCGTTGTAGCCGGTGGAAAGAATCCGTTTGTCTTTTACAATAATTGCTCCGACCGCTCTCCTGAGGCAGGTGGAACGTTTTGCAACCAGCTTTGTGATGTCCATGAAATATTTTGTCCATGATGGACGATCCTGGTTTGTCGGCATTATCTAAGCAAACCTCCCTTGATAAACAGATCACAAAAACCCAAAAGACAAATAAATTACAAGGTTTTTTGATGGTAAATGAAAGCTGTCGTTTTTTAAACCATATTTTTCATACTGTCGAATTGATCCAGCCGGCGCTGGTGACGGCCCCCTTCAAAGGGCGTTTCCAGCCAGGCAGTTACCACTTCCCGGGCCAATGTCTCGCCGATAACCCGGCCACCCATCACCAGGATATTGGCGTTGTTATGACGCCGGCTCATGATCGCGGAAAAAAGGTCGTTGCAGAGTGCGGCCCGGACGTGATCGAATCGGTTGGCAACCAGGGACATGCCAATACCGGTTCCGCAAAGCAGAACTCCACGTTTAAAATCGCCGTTTGAAACCCGGGAAGCCACTTTTATGGCTATATCCGGATAATCCACGGACGTTTCGCTGTGTGTACCGACATCTTCGACAACCAGACCGGCCTCGGTCAGAAATGTTTTTACTTTTTCTTTAAGGGGATACGCAGCATGATCGCTGCCGATAATTATTGAATTTTTTGTCTGATTCATTGTCACTCCGTTTTGTAATGATTTTTATTATAAAATATTGCGGTTTGGAAATATTTACAAATGAATATCTTCGTCTACCCGCTTAATCGCTGTATTTTTTTAAAATCAGGGTTGCGTTGGTGCCTCCGAAACCAAATGAATTGGTCATGGCAAGGTTCACATGGGATTTGCGGGCATTGCCCGGTACATAATCAAGGTCGCATTCAGGGTCGGGGTGATCCAGATTTATCGTCGGAGGGATGATCCCCTCACTGATGGTCAGGGCCGTGAATACGGTTTCGATGCCTCCGGCAGCGCCCAGCAGGTGTCCGGTCATGGACTTGGTGGAACTTATTGGGATTGAATAGGCATGATCTCCAAACACTGTTTTTATGGCTTTTGTTTCATACAGGTCATTAAGCTGTGTGGATGTTCCATGGGCATTGATATAGTCCATCTGTTCAGGTGCGATACCGGCGTCCGCCAGGGCAGCCTGCATGCATTTTGCCGCACCGGCACCGCCGGGCATGGGAGCGGCCACATGGTATCCGTCGCCATTCAAACCGTATCCGACGACTTCCGCAAGAATACGGGCATCCCTTTTGCGGGCATGTTCAAGTTCTTCAAGGATAATAATTCCGCTTCCTTCGCCCACGACAAAACCATCACGGTTTTGCTCAAAAGGACGGGAGGCCTTTTGAGGGTCATGGTTGCGGGTCGACAGGGCTTTCATGGCGTTAAAGCCGGCAATGCCGACCGGTGTGATAACGGATTCGACTCCGCCGGTCAGCATTGCATCTGCAGCGCCGCGTTTGATGATATTGAAGCTGTCTCCGATAGCATGCGTGCCGGCCGCACAGGCGGTGGAAACTGAAGCATTGGGTCCCTTTGCCCCCAATTGGATGGAAATGACGCCGGGGGCCATATTGCTGATCATCATGGGAATAAAAAAAGGGCTTACACGCTTAGGGCCCTTTTCGCGAACAATTTCACAGGTTTCCTCCAACAGGGAGAGGCCCCCCATGCCGCATCCGGTGAGAACACCGATACGGTCGGCATTGGAGCTGTCAATTATAAATTTTGCATCTTCAATGGCCATGCGGGCGGCTGCAACAGCATAGGCCACAAATGAATGCATCCGCCGGACATCTTTTTTGGGCAAAAAGTCTTTTGCATTGAAATTATTTACTTCGGCCGCAATTTTTGTGTCAAAACCCGTGGTGTCGAATCGGGTTATTTCGCCGATCCCGGATTTCCCGCTGCACAGGGCCTCCCATGTTTCACGAGTTCCTATGCCAAGCGGTGTTACCAGTCCCGTTCCCGTTATAACAACCCGCCTGTTAAAACATTCATTCTTTTTGAGTTTGCCGGCTTCCATAAACTTGTGCTGCTTAGAAGGTATTAATAAATATAGCTATAAAATCAGCATATTACATTTGTCTGAGCAATCGGAAAAATAGACAACCGGGTATTGAAATTGCGAGGGAGGGCGTTTTGCTCATAATCATACACTATGCCGGTTTTTTCATTCAGGCATCAGTTAGCATTTATATAGCTGATGGCGTCTTTGACAAACACCAGCTTTTCCGCGGCCTCATCCGATATTTCGATCTCGAATTCTTCTTCCATCGACATAATCAGCTCAACGAGATCCAGGGAATCCGCGCCCAGGTCGTCAACAAACGAAGCCTCCGGGATGACCTCTTCGGAATCCACGCCCAGTTTTTCCGCTACTATTTTTTTTACCTTATCTTCTACTGACATCAATCTGTTCTCCTTGGTCTATCCGGATAATACCGGGAAAAAAATGAATTAAAACACTTGAAATCACTGATTCGGGTTACATATACATACCGCCGTTTACATGAATTACCTGGCCGGTAATGTAAGCAGCTTTTTCAGAAGCCAGAAAGGCAACCACCTGCGCCACATCTTCAGGCCTGGCGGGTCGTCCCAGGGGAATTAAATCCAGCATGGATGCTCTAACCTTATCGGACAGGTCCGCCGTCATTTCAGTTTCAACATATCCGGGGGCAACGGCATTAACCGTGATACCCCGTGGGGCCAGCTCTTTTGCAGCCGCCTTTGTAAGGCCAATTATTCCGGCCTTTGATGCTGCATAATTAGCCTGTCCTGAATTACCGGTCACTCCGACCACCGAAGTAATGTTAACGATACGGCCGCTGTGTTGCTTCAGCATGACCCGGCCGGCAATTTTCATGCAGTTGAAGGCACCTTTGAGGTTTGTATTAATAACATCATCCCACTGCTGCTGCTTCATGCGGACCAGCAGACCGTCCGATGCGATACCGGCATTGTTTACCAGAACATCGATTCTTTTGCCTTCGCTGATAACTGTTTTAAAAAAAAGGTCTACCTCTTTTTCCATGGCTACGTTTACGCGTAGTCCCATGGCCCGGCCGCCGGCTTCGGCAACCAGACTTTGTGTTTCATCGGCATCGGAATCCGAAGCATGATAGTTAAAATAAATTTGAGTGTCCGGCCGGGCAAAGCAAAGGCATAAAGCACGACCGATACCTCTTGAGCCGCCGGTAATGACAACAATTCGTTTTGCGGTATTGGCTGTCAATGGTTCACCCCGGTCACCCTGCTTCGGGTTGTTTTCCTTGTGTTACTCGTCATCGATCTCAATTACGGTACGGCCCTTGTAAGAACCGCAACTGGGGCAGGCATGGTGGGGCAGGGTTGCCTCGCCGCACTGGGGACAGGTTGACAACGTCGGAGCCCCGGTTTTTTGGTGTGTGCGCCTTTTATCCCGTTTTGATTTAGATGTTTTTCTCTTTGGTACAGCCATGAGTAATCTCCTAACTATTTAAATTATTTCATATAAAGTACATAATTGGGTTTCCTGCTATTAGCCCTTGACTAATAGTTGAAAAGCAGGGGGTTGTCAAGCTGTTTTGCGTAAGTTTTTCCTTTTGCCTTATTGTGTTCACGAAGCTTGTATGTTATTGAAAATAGAAAAATGTGCAGATATATTTGCTCGATGGATCATGTGGGGATCATATGAATTTTAATAAGATTGTAACAGATGAGGTTTGCTTGAAACGCATTGGTTTGTTCGGCGGTACATTTGATCCGATACATTTCGGGCATCTCCGGGCGGCTTTGGAAGTCCGGGAGGCGTTTGCTCTTGACGAAACCTGCCTTATTCCATCGGCCATTCCGCCGCACAAAATTAAGTCCTGTGTGACAAAAATCGATCAACGGCTGGCCATGATTCAACTGGCCCTTGGTAATTCCCCCCTGTTTACGGTGTCCGATATTGAGTTGAAACGTTTGGGGCCTTCATATAGTATTGATACGGTTGATTATTTTAAATCACTTTATCCTGATGGCTCCCGGCTTTTTCTAATTATGGGTGTCGATGCTTTTTTGGAGATCCATACCTGGAAAGCCTACAATGAACTTTTTCAAGGAATTTCGATTGTTGTCATGACGCGACCTGCCGGAATAAAGGAAATCAATGCCGACTCGGTCAAAACAATCGGTGCCTATCTGAAAGATAGAATCTCCACGGGATATCACTACTCCGACAAAAATTCGGCTTATATTCATACATCTCTGCCGGATGTACATGTTTTCAAGGTCAGCCCGCTGGATATCTCTTCCAGCATGATCCGCAATCTGGTTAAACAGGGAAAATCAATCAGGTTTTTTTTGCCGGACAAAGTTGTAAATTATATTAACAATCAAGGACTTTATAGATGACTGACAATCAGTTGGATTCTTTTGA
>NBLJ01000158.1 GCA_002084545.1 Desulfobacteraceae bacterium 4572_123
GCCAGCGGCTACACCGAAACCGACCGGGTTAAAAAAATGCAGAAGCTTGGGGCCGGCGCATATGTCAAGAAACCGTACACTCTTGAAAAAATCGGACAGGCCGTCAAATTAGAGCTGGGAAAAAACAGATAGGTTTATAATTCGGTGCGTGGGCGTATTTTTTTTGTTTATTTTTTCTTTTTTACCTGCATGGCCCGCTGCAGTTTTTCTCCAAGGGACCCAAGGGAGCCGGATGAAGTCGAAACAAATTTTTTCCAGTCCCCTTCATTTGTCTCATCCCCCGGGGTCAGTGATATTCTGCGATCGGCGCTGTTTATCTGTGCGATAGTTACCGTAACGATATCACCGGCCTTGAGTTTTTCAAGCCGGTTGGCATTGGCCGAGCGTTTGATGACGGTGGCAGGCAAAAGGCCGGTAATGCCCGGTTCCAGAGTGATAAAATATCCAAAGTTTTCCTTTTTGTCCACGGTTCCGGTGATGGACTGCCCTGCCTGATATTTTTCTTCAACTTCCAGCCAGGGGTCTCCCTCCACATCGCGCATGCTCAGGGATATCCTGCGCCGTTGCGGATCCAGTTCCCTGATCAATACGGAAACTGTATCGCCGGTATTGACAACCTCTTCGGGTTTCAGAATTCTTTTCTTATAGGTGATCTCGCTGATATGGACAAGGCCTTCTATGCCGGGGGCGATTTCGACAAAGACACCGAAATCCCTGCATCGGGTCACCCTGCCTGATACTTTTTCACCCGCCTTGAATCGGTCAGACACATTTTCCCAGGGATCGCCGTCAACTTGTTTGATGGAAAGCGCGATCTTGAACTGGCCGGGCTTTGTCCCTTTTTCAATGCCGATAACCTTGACCTGCACGGTATCGTCAACTGCCAGGGTCTGTTCAGGGGTTTCCAGCCTGGACCAGCTGATTTCCGAGATGTGAACCATGCCTTCCACGCCTTCATCCAGGGCCACAAAGGCGCCATAGGGCATCAACCGGGTCACGGTGCCTTCATATATGTTGCCCACAGCCAGGGACTCATAGAATTTTGCCCTGGCTTTCTCCAGTTCAATGGTCAGCAGTTTGCGTCGCGAGACCACAATATTACGGCCGCTTTCTTCGAAACGGGTGATCAAAAAATGAAAGATCGCGCCGGTGTAATCCTCGGGAGTTTCGATATATGCTATATCCATCTGGCTGATGGGACAAAAGGCTCGGCGCTGCATGATTGTTACATGGAAGCCGCCTTTGCACGGTTCGATGACCTTACCTTCCACCGGCAGGGATTCATTAAATGCATCCTGAAGCATGTTTAGCCCTCCGATGCCGGACAGGGCGCGGGAAAGCTTGATTTCATTTTCATTGACGGCCACTGCATACAGTTCCAGTATATCACCGGTGTTACAGGTCACCATGCCGTTTTCATCCAGCAGTTCCGATTTGTCCACCGCTCCGTCTATTTTGGATCCCGTATCCACAAAAACCGTGTCCTGGCCGATGGCAATAACCGGGCCCCTGATTTTGTCTCCAACCTGAATATCCTGGTTCATCCCCTGGCTGTAAGCTTCGAAAAGATCGGCAAAGCTTTCTTCTTTTTCCAAATTACCAATGGATTCTCCGGTTTGCAAGAGTAATTTGAAATTTTATGGTCTCACGGCATGGACGGCACCGCATTGATTCTGATCAACGGCTTGCTTTTTATAGTAGTCCTTAATGTTTGGATAGAAAATAATTACATTGTTGCTGATATTCCAGGAACTGGTCGAGAACTCGGATGTCCAGTACCATTTTGCACCGCTGGCAGGGTAATAGGGCCGGCTTTTGTAAAGTCCCGCAAGTTCGCCGGGAGACGGGAGCCGCCAGTCCCTGTAATTTCCTGTGGATAGTCTGCTGACATATCTGAGCGCGGCGTCAAAGGTCATGCACCGGCTTCCCAGTACAAGATGTGAATCCGCAACACACCACATCAGGCCGGAATCAGTATCGGTTACCGTACCGTCATTGCGTGTGATAAACCGGCCGCCGGATTTGTCAAGCTTTGCAACGATTTGTTTTTCCAGTATTTGCAATGCATGCCTTTCCTGTGCCTCCCTTTCCTGCTGCCATGTAATTAATTTTTTCTTTTGATCGGTCCTAACCTTTTTTGTCAGGGTCTGCTGTTTAGTTTCAAGCTGAGCCAGCAGGGATTTTGCCTTGTCCATGGAGGGAAGCGGAGGGTTGTCCCGGAGAAATTTTTTCAGGCGGCTGATTCTGGAGCTGATTTCGATTCGGCTGTTTTGGCAATATGTCAAGGTCTCCTGCCAGTTTTTGTCCTGAATAATCTGTTTTTCAAGCTTGATCAGTTGATTTTGAATTTTATTTTTTTCAGTGGAGTCCGGATGGGCAGCCAGAAAATCAATGTAAGCCAGTTTCAAAACCTCCGGGTTGTTGCCGGCACGGGCAATACTTTTTTCCAGATTTGCCAGATCCTTTTCATGCTTCAGGTCATGGATCATTTTTTTGACCTGTTCCGTGCGCGGGGAATCCTTGGAGTTTATCAGAAAATTTTTACACAGCAGAACAGCTTCCGTCCATTTTTTTTCTTGCCGGTTCAAAGCGATCTGATTTTGCAGCGTATGAAATTTCTCATCATGGAGATCGGTGATCATTTTTTTAACATCACTACTGTACTGTCCTTCTGGATACCGGGATAGAAAATTATGCCAGGCCGCCAGTCTTTCTTCCGGGGTGTGCTGTTCAAGGCGGCTTAATGCACGATACTCCTGCGTTTCAACGATTGCCGGCAGGCGTGCGATCATATGCTGAATCTCTATAACGTGACTGCTGCCGGGATGTTTTTTAATAAATTTATGGTAAATTGCAGTGGCATCCTCAATATAGTCACTGGAAACCAGCAGTTGAATATCCAGCAGCATATTATCATAATCGCGATCTTCGATGAGACGGTAAACTTTTTTCAGCCTTTCATTGGCTTCTTGTATGTAAGGCCCCTGGAAGTGGGTGTTGATATAAAATTGCAGCAGGATTACTTTTTCTTCGAGGGTGGGTAGATTTTTCATTTCCGCCAGGGTATTAAGGTATTCTTTTTTGATCCGCAGGGGCCGGATTCCAAACTGCCAGGTTAAGAGTCCGGCGGCGAAAATAATTATCAGAATCCAGACGCCCCATGAGACCGGCTGTCCTTTTTTTTTCTTTTCGGCCGATGGTTTTCCTTTTGTGCCGGGCTCTGGGCGCTGGCCGGTGCCAGAGATCGTCTTGCGTATCCGGATTTTCGATTTTTTTGACCCGGTTGCCGATTTTTCGGGTTTGCCATCCCGTTTTGCCGATGGTTTTTTTCGGCTTGGTGCTTCGGAGGCTTTTTGTCGGCCGGCGCTGTCTTGGGGCCTGGCCGCGGCATTTATTTTCTGGACCTGCTGGGTGGTTATTTCAATATCGGAATAGGCCGTGGATATTGTCTGAACTTTTTGGGTTGAAATTTCAATGTCCGAATCCCCCGGCCCATCACCGGGGATTCTGTTTTCATCTTTGAGCCGCATTCCTTCCATAAGGATGGACATCAACGGCAGCGTAATTTGTCGTTTTGTCTTGAGGCAGACAGAGTCAATCTCTATCAACGGCTTGTCCCAGCTGATGATGGTGTACGCGGCATTCTGCCCCTGGAATTTGTCTGTTTCCGCATCAATGAGCCGGCCGTCAAGCAGGTAGAGATATCCCGTGTTTGTCTGGGTTTGAATAGTCAGCGTGCCCGTGGTTTTTTCCATTTCCGCCATCTGCAGAAAAGAAGGCAGACTGACACCGTGAATTCGGCCTCCGATATTGGAGTCTATCTTACGAAGGACTCTTTGGGCCAGGGATTTGCGTACGGCCAGTTCAAGTTTGACATAATCCTCATCGGGCATTGAAGCGCTGGAAAAGCCCAGGTGGATAGTTATATTTTTGTCTTTTCTCTGCCAGGGCCACAGTGATCCGTAAAATTCGCCGTGCTTTAATTTTTTTATGAATAAAGCCTGGTTTATTTGAATGCCGCCCAGGAACTCGGCTGATGAATTAAATCGAAGGCTGAATGGACTTTTTTTCCCTTCAGGTTTAACCGGTCGGCCAAAAAAATTACTGAAATAGTGTTTAAGGTCTTCCATGGCAAGGCCCATGGAGACGGTCTGGTAGAGGCTCCGATTCTCCCTGGAGGCGGATTGATTTATTTCAGGCAGGGCATCTATGGTGTTGACCAGGTCCAGAAACTTGATGAAGAGGGGCAGGTTGTTTCTTATATCTTCCAGTACTTTGCTATCGCCGCGCAGAATATTGGCAATGGTTTTTTCGTCCACGGAGGGCAGCTCCTGTTTGGTAACTTTTTTTAGTAAAAAAATAATTTACCCGGTTTGATCAGTTGCAGGCAATGCGTCTGAATTGAGCCCTGATCGCCATCGGTCGGTTTGGCAGGGTCAATATAGTTGAAACAGGATTGAATGTCAAAGGCGGCGGTTACATCATTTTGTAATAACAGCCAGAAATGACGGCCCAGCCCAGTGTGCCGAGGGTAGCTGCCATGCAGATGCCGGCAAATATTTTGTGGTAAAAGGATTCTTTTGATTTCTCGTTATACCCCAGGAAAAAACCGAGAACAACGCCTCCGATAATTCCGCCGCCATGCCCCCAGTTATTTATGCCCGGTACTAAAAAACCGAATACAAACAGGCCTATGGCCCATCCTCCGATCTGCCGGTAAATTGTCTGGCCGTACAATCCTCCCCGGCTTTTACCGTAATACAGGGCCGCTCCGATAAGGGAGCAGACGGCGGCCGAGGCACCAATGGTTAGAGAAACACCGGCTATATAAGAAGCCGCGAAACCGGCGATGCCGCCCATCGTGTAGATTGCAAACATCCTGTATGGGCCGTATTCGCGGTTGATCAAAGGTGCGATCTGTTTGAGAGCGGCCATGTTGAAAAAGATATGTAAAATACCGCCGTGCAGGTAATTGGCCGCAATGAGGCTCCACCAGCGGTGCAGACGGTCGATGGGAATTGTGCCCGTGGCGCCCAGGAGCAAAAGGGACCTGTCGCCGGGGGCCAGCATGGAGAGCGGGTTGAGGGAAAAATTCATCAATCCGGGATTAAACAGCAATGATATGATATACATGGCTATATTGGTATATATAATGAGCCTGATCAGCCGGTCGCCGTCGGCTAATCCTCTGGATAGCACATTGTTCCGGAGTTGCGACCCGGGGCGGAGAGCACCGCAGTATGGGCAGCGGGGTTCATTTGAGCTGATCAGTCTTCTGCAGTCGGGGCAGAGGATGGAATTTCGCTGGCTGTTTTTCATTATTTCCTGTTGCTGCTTATTGATTGACGGATTTGTTTTTCCGGAGTGTTGTTTTGCCGCTCTTTATGCATCCTGGCTGCGAAAAAGGGTATAGAGCAGTTCGATCTTGTTTGGTCCTGTTTTGGGTTTTTTATCGATAATTACTTTCCAGTTGCTGTTTTCTTCAAGCTGCCGGAGCACGGCAGTGATTTTTACGATGACACCTGCATAATCTCCGCCTGTGTTTATGATTTCGGATTCGGTAAAGGAGACGTCGTCGTTGACATGGGTCCCTTTACCCATGCCAACCAGGGCCGATCCTTCACCGATTTCATTTAAAGCCCTGTTAAGGGCCGAAGACAGCCGTGGCGCAAGAGAGGACAGTTCTCGGTGTATTATGCTTGACAGTTCATAGGGCGTCATACCTTTGTTCTCCATTCGTGATTGATAAATTCAACAGTCGTTAAATAGTTTCCATTACCGGTCCGGCAGAAATGGGGTCAGATCACCATGATATTCGGTAATCACCTTGAATCCGTTTTTTTTAAGTGCCAGGACCGCTTTTTCACCGTCAGCGGCGGGTACGCGAAAAACGATCTGATGGATACCCGGAAATTGTTTTTCCTCCCGGCTGAAGATACTGCGGATGTTGATTTTCTGCTCTTTGAGCGTGTGGGTAAGTTCGGCAATGTAGCCGATACGATCTTCGGCCAGAACGGTAAGCCTCATGCTTTCCCGATCGATACCAATTGCCTGCAGCAATACGCCCATGACATCGTTGGTGGTGATAATACCCACCAGTTTTTGATCTTCCATTACGGGCAGAGAGCTGATTCTATGCATCTGCATGGTCTGGGCCGCACGTTCAATAGTGGTTGCGGGATCGACCGTAATAATTTTTTTAACCATGATCATCTCCATGGTTATTTTTTCCAGCAGGTAATTCAGCTCATGATTGCTGAGTGTCGTCGCTCCCGCATCGGAGTCATCAACCTTGGAGGAAGTTCATCTTCCGAAGCCCGGGCCCCGAACAGGTTGCTGAAACCGCGTTTTAAGTACCAGACCCGCCGGCCGATTTTCATCAGTTCATCAAGCGTATAATCAAAACCGGTGACATGGTTCAACATTGCAAGTGCCCGGGTCGCATTCAGGGGTGTGGCGCCAAGATTGCAGAAAACAGCGCAGTTTGAAAAGAACATTCCGTAATCCTGCGTGACAACATTTAATTTTGCCCGGTCTTGGCTGCCTTCAGGCAGATCCGCGGCCAGTTCCGGGATTTCCGGAATGTACATGGCACCGCCTTCCACCTCAAACGTAAGGCTGGCCTCATGGCATGCCCCGCGAGGAGAGACACCGTAAGCCAGGCCATAGCCATGGGCGCTGCGCGGATCATGCATTGGCGCTTCAAGACCTTTTACGGTTGTTAGAAACGCGGCAGCCTGACCGCCTATATGCTTTGCAGCCCGGGCGCTTCCCTGTGCCAGGACGGCGCCGAAGCCCTCTTGTTTGCCGATTTTTTCAACCATCGCTACAATTGCCCGGGCATTGCCCCAGGTAAGATCCAGCCCACCGGTCTTTTCCCGGTCAATAAGGCCTTTTTCAAAGCATTCAATCGCAAAGGCGATGGTTGAGCCGCAGGAAATCGTATCCATTCCATAGCAATTACATATTTCATTTGCCCTGGCAATCGATTCGATGCTGGAGTTCAGGCACATTGTACCGAAAGTGGCCACGGTTTCATACTCGGGGGCCGGTCCTTTTTTCATTTGAAAGGCCCCTTCTTTTACCTCAGCTTCTTTTTTGCATGCCACGCCACAGCCAAAGCAGGTTTTGCGTCCGGCGTAAATTTTTTCTTCAATCGCCACCGGGCCCAGCTCATCGATTTCTTCCCATTCGGTCATCTGCCAGTTCTTTATGGGAATATCTCCGGAAAGGATTCCAATGTCCATATGTGAGGTTGTACCGGTAGATTGCAGGGCCGCAATATAGATGCTCTCTTCATATATTTCCTTAAGTTCCCGGCGCAGGGTTTTCAGGCGGGCAGGATGCGCAATCGACAGCTTGTTGCTGCCCGATACATAAATCGCTTTCAGTTTTTTGGCCCCCCATACGGCTCCCATGCCGGTGCGGCCTGCCGCGTGTCCCTTATTATGAATCAGAGATGCAAAACGGACAAGGTTTTCACCGGCCGGGCCGATGGTCAAGACCTGGCCCTTGCCGGATGATTGACCCTTCAGGTCGGTTATCATGCGGTCGGTTACCGTATAAACATCTTCTCCCCAGTAAGGCCCGGCATCTCTTAATTCAACAGTATCATCATTGATATAAAGGAAGACCGGATGATTGGAAGCGCCGGTCA
The DNA here is from genome assembly GCA_002084545.1 of Desulfobacteraceae bacterium 4572_123. Lineage (GTDB taxonomy): Bacteria > Desulfobacterota > Desulfobacteria > Desulfobacterales > 4572-123 > 4572-123. The sequence goes on from NBLJ01000158.1 coordinate 7,658, forward strand.
TCACTATACCGTCATAGCCGGCGAATTTGAGAGCCGCGCCGAAATGACCGCCGATATTGGCATCCCCCCAGAAACCGGTCAGGGGAGATTTGGCGCAGACCGTCCATCGGGCCACACCGTTCATGTGCATTCCGGTCAACGGGCCGGTCATCAGAATAAACGGGTTTTCGGCTGAAAGGGCATCAAATTCCGGATTTTTTTTAATGATATCCAGAAATATCCGGGTGCCAAAACCCAAGCCTCCTATATTTTCCCTGGCAAAGGCCATGTCAAGCGGTTTTGATTGAATCCGGCCGGAGGTCAGGTTCACACGAAGAATTTTACCGGCATATCCGTTCATTTGATTTTCTCCAGGATTTTATTGCATATATTTGTTAAGAATGAATATTGTACGCTTCGTATCCGTTTTCATCCAGATATTTGGGATACATGGCATACGTTGGTTTTATTGCAGGGAGCAGTTTTAAAATTTTGGGTACCGGCCCCTTGGCCACCATCTGTCGGCGTGTTAATGCCATGGTGAGATTAACTTTGCCAAACCAGAATTTATGGGCGATATCAGCCTTCATTTTCATCTCCACGGTTGCCTTGGTATTCGTATCGCCGGCACGAACATCAACAGCATCTCCTGAACAGTCAATGACCAGAATAAGGTCCGGATCGGTATAATTAAAACGAATGATCAGTTTGGATTTCAACAACTTGTCCGCCACTATCGGCGTATTGGCGACGAGTTTGAAAAACCCCCCGAGAACCGCTTCGAATTTTTCAGAATTTTCAAAAACTCCCATGCATTTTTCTCCTTATTTATTGGTTAATAAGCATTTTTCAGGTGTACCAGGATCTCTTCGGCAACCACTTCACGCGGGTTGTATATGCTTGTGCCATCCTCGACAGCAGCCTCGGCCAGGGCCGTCAGGCTGTCTTTAGTCACGCCGGTGTCTCTGAGGCGGATTGGAATATTACCGGCCCTGTTTAAACTTTTATTGAGATCTCTTACGGCTTCAACAGCCTTTTCAGCGGCTTTGTCAACGGACAACCCCGATATGTCTACTCCCATGAATGGCGCCAGCAGTGCAATTTTATCCATGCATTCCTCGAAATTATACTCCAGACCGTGCGGCAGAAGAATCGCGTTGGCGATACCGTGGGGAACCCGGAAAGCAGCGCCCACGACATGGGCCATGGAGTGAACGCATCCCACCATTGAATGTGAAAAGGCAGTGCCGGCCAGGTTGGCTGCGATCAGCATTGCGCCGCGGGCTTCCAGATCATCCCCGCTTTCCGTGGCCCGGACGATATTATTGAAGATAAGTTTTACGGCGGCACCGGCCAGGGCATCGGAATGGGGTGATGAATCAATGCCGATATAGGATTCCACGGCGTGGGTCAGCGCATCCATGCCCGTGGATGCGGTCAGCCCGGGCGGCAGAGACCGGGTCATCAACGGGTCTAAAACTGCTATATCAGGCAGAAGAAATCTGTCGGCAAAGGCGAGCTTGGCCTTGTTTTCCACGTCATAAACAACGGCTACATTGGTGCATTCACTGCCGGTTCCGGCTGTGGTGGGAATAACAATCAGCGGTTTCAAAGGCCTGGTAAGGGTTCCGGCTCCGGAATAGTCCTCCACCAGATCACCACCCTCGGAGAATGTAAAATTGGCGGCCTTGGCCGTATCGATTACGCTTCCGCCGCCGATGGCAATCAATCCCTGTGCCCCGCTTTCAGAGGCCTGCCGGCTGACTTCTTTAACAGCGGCCAGTGATGCATCTTGTGGGACGTCCAGAAATTGGCCGGTAATTGTAAAACCTTCCTGCTGCAGCCCGTGCCGGATATCATTCAGCAACCCCAGATCCTGGATCACATGATCGGATATGAGAAAATAATTTTTTACATTCAATTCTTCCAGCTCATGCGCAAAATCGCATGATAGACCTTCCCCGAAGATCATTTTAGTCGGATGATAAAATTGGTAAAATTCAGGCAGCATGGTTCTCTCCTTATATGACTTAGAATTATTAATCTATAAAAGCCTTAATTGCAAAGGCCCGATTATGCAGGGTTAAGAATTTTTTCAAGCTTTTTCAGACTTTTGTTTTCTCCCACCGCAATAATTGTATCACCGGCTTTTATGATGGTTTCGGCCGAGGGGTTAAACTGCATGCTGTCGTCACCCCTGATCATGGCCAGGACGATAAGGTTAAGATTTTTTCGGATTTCCGAATCCTTCAGAGTTACACCAACAAGATTTGAGGATTTTTCCACCTTTGTCTGTTCCAGGTGAATGTCGGTGTTTTCATCCGCAAAAGCCATTTCCAAAAAGCGGATTACCCCGGGCCGCAGTATCGCATGCGCCATTCTTCTGGCGCCCACTTCATACGGTGAGACCACAACATTGGCACCGGCGGTATAAAGGATATTTTTAGTTGAATTCTGACTGGCTCTGGCAATAACGCAAAGATTCGGGTTGAGACCCTTGGTAAGCAGGACCAGAAAAACATTGTCGGCATCGGAACCGAGTACCGTCATTAAGGCACCGGCGTTTTTAATACCGGCTTTCAGCAGGCTTGTTTCCTCCGTCGCACTGCCAATAACAAAAAGAATGCCGTCTTCCTCCATAGCCGGTATGCGATCAGTATTCTGCTCAATGACAATAAAATCCTGCTGTTTCTGAATTAAGGATTTGCACAGGGACCGGCCCATCCGGCCATATCCGCAGATGATGTAGTGATTTTTCAGTCTGTTTATCTGTCTGTCCAATTTGCGCCTCCCCAGGATAAGCCTGATCTGTCCTTCCACCAGAAATTGAACTATATTACCGAATACATAAAGTACAAAACTGACCCCGAAAAAGATTAATACAATGGTAAAAATACGGCCGGTTTGGCTGATATCATGAACCTCGCCATACCCGACCGCAGCCAGTGTGATCACCGTCATGTACAACGAATCTATCACACTCCAGTGTTCGATCAGCATATATCCTAAAGTACCGAGGGCTATGAGACCTATAGTGGATACAATCGCGGTAATAAGGTGGGCGGTCCGATTCAATTAAATATTCCTGTACGGGTCTATTGTGTCATCAGTGATGTAAGCGGATGTTGTTTCTATCTGTTTAAATATGGATTCATTATATAATTGACAACTTACAACGCAGTATAAAGTCATCGGATTTAAGTGTCAAACAAAAAGCCCATGCTCCATCCAGAATACCGGAATAGTTGACCGTTTTAATTGTTGCACACTGCTGTTTCAAAAATGGCACACATTTTTTCGGGTCATTATTGTACTGCTGTTTTTTAAAATTACGATAAGATATTACCTGTCGAGATAACTGCGTTTTTATCATTTTTTAACAAATATTGAAAATTGGTATCATTTTTGCTCTTAATTTATGCAGAGAAACAGAAAGCTCGATAACGGCAAACCACATCGAAAGGGTGGGACGCAAAGCCACTGGCCTGATGCCTTTTAGTAAAAGGTTACGGCAGCAGGGTTGCCGGGCAAGTGGAGCACCCTCCAAAGATGCTGCGCTTGACACGGCAGATAATTTTTTTTGGGGGGTTCCGGAATAGAGGTTCCACTGGAAGACCTCGACGATTCCGATAATCCCATATTTACTTTGAGCGGGCTGTCTGAAAATATGGTTTATTATCTTGCCGTTACCGCATACAACGAGCAGGGCAGTGAAAGCGGGTATTCCAACGAGGTGAATCATCTGGTGGAGCCGGTGGTCAATATGTACACGATTACCTCTTCGGCCGGATCAGGCGGCAGCATTACGCCTTCCGGTGCGACAACGGTATCTCAGGATTCCAGCCAGGTTTATAACATTACATCAGAGGCCGGTTACCATGTTGCAGATGTCCTGGTTGACGGTTCATCTGCTGGGGCAGTGAGCAGCTACACCTTTAATAATGTAAC
>NBLJ01000046.1 GCA_002084545.1 Desulfobacteraceae bacterium 4572_123
ATAGCCTCTGTCTCATGCGAAGGCTCAATTTTTAGAATTCTATTCAGAGCTTCTCGACAACGGTTGTAAACCCTTATGGCTTCTGCTTTACGGCCAAGGCTTTGGCAGCACAGCATGATACGTTGATAAAACACTTCTTCAAGGTTATCTACAGTTAATCCCTTTTCATAGCCTTCAATTGCTTTTTCAAATGCTTTTTGCTGCTCCAGGTATTTCCCAAGTTTTATTATAATTCTAAGGAATCTGTTTTTCAGGCGCTCTCGCAATGGTATCATCCATGGCTCTTCACCCTCTTTTGCCAGAAAGTGTCCCTTGTAGCTGTCTATGGCTTTTTCATATAAGAAGATGCTTTTCTTTTCTTCCCCTTTTTTCCATAGGGTTTCTGCCTCATCAAGCGTGCGTTCAAAGGTACAGGCATCTATCCGGCAGTAATTTTGATTCAGTGTTACTTTCCCGTCCTGAAGCTGTATGATGTTTTTTATACCGATTAGCTTTCTTAAACGATTCAACGTGGTGGATAAAGCGCTGTGGGCCATATCCCCATCAGCTTCATACCAGAGGGCATCGATAACTTGCTCTACATTAACTTCAATCCCGCCATATGCAACCAATACCTTAAGAAGGTTAAGGGGCTTTTTTTGAGCTTTTCCTGTGAATCGAAGCGGTTCGCCTTCTTTAATAATTTGAAAATGACCGAAGGTATGTATCTCCAGTGCCCAGGGCCAGTTTTCGATATGATACGGTGGAGATTCAGGAGTCAGTTTGTGAATGCGTATCAGGCTCTTAACATAGTCAACCTCAATGCCTTCATTAAGGGCTTTTTCACACAGTTGAGCCATCTTGGCGGGATACCACCACCAAACCATATTTAAATAGTTTTGCTTTCGACCAAGTGACATGGCTTCGCTAAGTAGTTCCAGCCCCTCTTGTTCCTTTTCCTGATCCAGGGCAATTTTTGCGCGCAACATCTGGCACATAAACTCCAATATTCGGCTTTTCATTTTAATAGCGAGATCATAGGTGCGCGAAAGCTCTTCTTCGCCTTTCCGGATTTCTCCCAATTCGCATAAAATATATGCCAGTTGAAACCGGCATACTATTGCGGCCAGGACATATCCTGTTTCATCCGAAATTTTTAGCGCAGATTCGGCGTGGGCCTTTGCTTGAGTAATATTTCCTATATGCAGATTATAAAGTCCCGCGAAATGATGAAAAATGCCAAAACCGTGGTAATGGGATATGTCAAGGAGGGATTCGAATCTTTTCAGAAAAGTGTTTGCACTTGACAGATCGCCAATCAGAATTGAAATAAAAATACCCGGCATAAAAAAGAGATGCTTCCATACATACAGGCCGGTTTTTTTGACCATGTCAAGGGCGTCTGACACGTCTTTCAATGCTGAATCTATATTTTCCATGGTACATGCCCGTGCCGATATATCTACCCACTTCCAGTGAAGCATCATAGCAGGAGATGTCGTGTATGATTTTGCCGTTTTTTTGGATTCCTGCCTTATAATCTCAACTTTTGCAAAGTCGCCTATCCAGGCGTAATATGTCATAGCCCAGTCTATAGCCTGCATATAGAGATTGATGTTGCCATTTGTTCTTGATAGCGACAATGCTTTTTCTATCCATTGTACCATGTTCGGATGATCAGGTCTTCGGATCAGTAGTACAAACGCCATACACACGGTCACTTTCGTTTCAATTTCTTTAGAAGGAAAAGAATGTGCATGATGTGTATGGTTCTCGAACCATTTTATCCACGGGTCAAACTCTGTGAAATAATTCCATTCATAGGCAATACTGTCAATGATACCTGACCATGAAAGATAAAGCCCGGCCATATCCTTACTGTGCTTAAACAAATCAAATGCATTTTTAAAATAACCCTTCGATTCGGTAGAAGAAAAGTGCAGACAGCTCACACCCAGCCAGTAAAGCAACCATGGCTCTTGGTTAAGAATGTCTTCAGGGAACTTTTTTATCCATTGTTCAAGAGTTTTATTTCGGCCCTGTGCAATAAGTTCCTTTGCCTGTTTTCGGACTAGTAGGATAAGATCTTTATAATCTTTGGCTTTAAAAAACAGATCAACTGCTTCCTCAACATGACCCGATTCTTGCAGAAGTTCAGCAGCCCGTTGTTGCAACGTTTGTATTTTTTTTTGATCAAAAGTATTCTCGGCTCTGGCGATTAAAAACTCACGCAACAGAGGGTGGTATTGATAAATCTCAGCAGGTGTGTAGAACTTACCGGTAAATAAATGGTTGTGTCTTAATGATGACAATATGCGGTTTGCATCATTCCGGCCGGTTAATGCCTTAGCCATGGAAGTTGTCATTTTGGGTAAAAAGGCGGTTTTAAGTAAAAACTTCTTGTCAATTTCATTCATTTTGTCAAAAAGTTCTATGGCAAAATATTCAAATATTTTTTCCGGAGTAAATTTGTCGGAAAGCTGTGGTATGGTATTGCCTGCTTCAAGGCTCTTAGCTATAAGGATCAGACCGGCAGCCCACCCTTTTGTTTTTTTGTATATCGGCTCAAATATTTTACCGGAAAGCTTTTTTCCGGTTTCAATCCTTATTATTTCTTTTGATTCCTCACGGTTCAGGCGAAGATCGCATGAACCGATTATTCTCATTTTATTATTTGCAAGCATACCGATAAAGGCCTGCGGAGGATCTGTTCTGCTTATCACAATGACGTGGATGTCTGGAGAAACACTCGCCAGCGCATCCTTTAAGAGATCATGAAGCGGTGACGCTAAAGGGACTTCCTGGTAGTCATCAAAAACAATAAAAAATGGCGACGTTACCCGGGTGCACAGGTTTTCAAAAAACCGCCGTGCAAATACAGAGACGCCGGGAAAATATTCAGGTGTTAAAACAGGTAAAGGTTTTCGTTTCCGGGGTGTAGCTTTTTTTGCGGCAAGTCCCAGATAATAAAAGAAGGTGGCGATATCGCTATCCCCTTCATCCATTTGATACCACAAACAGGGAAAATTACCGTTATTCAAATAGCTTGCTGTCAGTGTGGTCTTACCTGAACCTGCCATTGCTGATACCCATGTTAGTTGGTAATGCTCTTTCTTGTCCAGTATGCGGAACAGGTGTTTTCTCAACACAACTTTTGGAAGCTCTGGTGGAGTTAATTTATTAATCGATATCTGTTTACCTCTCATGCTTTATTCCTATTTTTTTTCAATCTGTGACCAATCTGTGACTTTCGATCTGATAAGTAGTGTCTATCAATTTTAAAACCTATGGTTTCATATGGACAGCTATCTCATACGCATATACCGCCGTGAAAAGGATAATCCCGAGAGTATCGTGGGAATTATAGAAGAAATCGGCACTAAAGAAAAGCATTCTTTTAAAAATCTGTTGGAGCTGGGCAAGATTATTTGCCCTGCCGTTAAAAAAAGTCCGGGCAAAAAACAAACACAAAGCTATAAAAAGAAAAAAAGGGAGGATTGACAATGTTAAAAAAACTATTTGGCGCATGATGCAGGGAATGGACATGCCGCCGGTGACGCACACTCAATGTATAACAAAAAATGATCTCGTCCCCCAGGGCTCTCAACAACCGGGACAGGAGTGTGAAATAATTGACGTTAAGAAAAGCGGCAATACAGTAACATGGACAATGAAATGCACCGGTCAGGGCGGCGAAGTAATAGGAACCGGCAAAATAACATACAGTGGAGACAGTTTTAAAGGTACGATGACTATATCGATGCCCCAGGCAAACATGGAAATGACCAGTCATCTAAACGGCAAGCGTATCGGAAAGTGCAAGTAGGGGAGGGTATCCATGAAAACATTATGTGCTTCATTGCTTTTGGCAGCATTGTTGCTGATTTTTGGAACAACGGCCTTATGCGAGGAAGATCCCATCAAAATTAAGTGCAAGAATGATCCATGGTGCTACCAGCAGGAAGCAGAAAAGATCGGAGACCCGGAGCTTTGTGAAAACATTCTCAAATACTGGCCTAAAGCTGACGGCGTCCACGGCTGGTGCATTTACAGACTGGCGTTGAAACAAAAAGACTGTTCCCTGTGCGACAGGATTAAGGCTAAGGATATCAGAGAAAATCTTTGTTATAAAGATGTTTGCAAAAAGAAGAAGTGAACAATAAACACAGGAAAAAAGTGACACACGATAGAGCTAAAAGGAGGCGCTATGAAAAAAATCATTACATTTATGTTGGTTATTTTATTTTTTTCAGGTTCAGTCTGTTTTGCCGGAATTGGTAATTTTTCAGGAACATGGAAAAATATCGATTCTAAAACAAGAGGCGTAACAACCATAAAAATTTCAGCAAAAGGCAGCTCTGCATCTGTTCATGCATGGGGAAGCTGTACACCTGTTGACTGTGACTGGGGCGCATTAAAGGCAAAAGCGGCCCCAACCAATAAGTTAAAAGCCCTTTTTAAAAACAATTTTAGCAAACGGAGAATGGTCCTTACTTTGACCGGAAGAAACCGACTTAAAGCCGAAGTGAAAACCAATTTTACCGATAAAAGCGGCAGAAAAGACTATACTGCTGTATATCAATTCAATCGGAGTGGAAAGAAGCCGTCGCATAGCAAGCCTACAGGCGGTAAATTTCAGGGTGCGCCGGTTTCTTCAGGAAAATCGGGCATGACTCGTCAGCCGGCTTCACCATCCGCTTCCTTCCAGCCTCAAACTTCCGGTTTTTCCACAGCAAAGGTACAGGGAGCTAACACCGGCCAGTCCCAAAAAGTACAACCCGGCATCAGCGGTTCTTCACAGTCAAAAATTAAGCAAAATATCAAAGTCATCTATCCTAATGGGGGTGAAAAGTGGAAAGCAGGCAAAAGATATAATATTCGCTGGAAAAGTGCTGGGTTTAAAAGTGGTGATAAAGTCAAAATATTACTTAAGACCTATCCGCCTGTTAACGCGGGAAATTTCTGGGTAACAAACAGTGCACGCAATACGGGAATGTTCAATTATAAAGTACCCTCCAACCTTGGTATCAGGGAGAAAAAGTTTAAGATCTACGTAATGAATCTAAATGGTCGCATAAAAGACGAAAGTGATCGTTTTTTTGAGATAACCCAGGCTCAATCAGGACAAGGGGCCGTCAGTTCAATGTCATCATCAACCCAGGGAGGACCCAAAAGCCTTAAAATAGTTTACCCGAACGGTGGCGAGGAATTAACGGCCGGGACAGATCTGGATATCAAATGGAAAAGCAAAGGAAACATCAGCCGAGTTAAGATCATTCTTATGATGGAACAGTTAAATGTTCCTAATTTTAAAGCTCCTATTATCCTTTCAAAAAGCGCACCTAATACAGGCACATTTCGTTACCGGATTCCCCAGAGCTTTAACAGTCGTTTCGGGTTAAGACTAAGAGTCATAGTCCATGACGGAAATATAAAGGATATAAGTGATGGATATTTCAGTATATATCCGACAGTTGACCTGACACCGGCTAATATTAAGATAAGAAACAAGAAGAAATCCTGGACGTTAAATATACTTAAACGCGTCGCTATTGATACCGCTACTGCAGGGCTGTACACCCCAAGGGAAGCGATTTCATATAGGAAATCGGGAGGTGAAATCAGCAAAAAATCAAAAATTATTATAGAATATGACCTTTTTAACTATGGAACAAAGATTGTAAGGCAAAAAACCTGGACAAAAGTTACTTTTCGATTGAGACCTGGAAATGACCAACTAAGCTATGTGGGGTTTTCCCACGACAAAATCATACCGGGCCGAAAATATCATTACAAGGGTACTTTTAAAGCTGCTGACATGGACCTTGCACCCGGAACATATCTTCTTGAACTTTACGTAGATCCTGGACATAACACCAACGAACCTGAAGCGCTTCGCGCAAATAACAAAAAAACAATTGAGTTTAAGATCAAATAGATTTGTTAAAACAGGAGGATTATTATGAAGGCATCATTAAAGTATAAAAAATGGGCTACAGGGGCTTTATTGATATTTCTTGTCTTATTTCTTGCAGGCTGGGGCACTAAAGATCCTAAGCGTGACGATTCAAGTACTACAAAAAAACTTGAAAGCCTGCCGCGCGTAAAAGGAGAAAGAAAGGTCGTAACCATTTACGAGTTTAGAAGCAGCGTACAGGAGGTTTCTGCTGCGGCTGCAACGGATATGTTTATCACGGCTTTAATCAAATCGGGCGCTTTCGCTGTTGCTGAAAGGAGTCGATTGAATGAAGGTGTAATGATTGAAAAACAGCTGAATGCACAGGGGCAAACCACAGGGAATGTAGCAGAACGTCAACTGGCCGGCGCTTCCTATATTTTTGAAGGCACCATTTCCGAGGCAAATCCCAGTGAGAGCAAAACCGGTGTAGGTGGAACATACAAAGGGCTGGGCGCGGAAACAAGCGGTCAAACAGCCAATCTCGGTCTGGATGTACGGGTGATTGATGCATCAAATGGTCTTGTTCTGGATTCGGTTAACGTAAGAAAACCTGTCAAACAGAGTGGTTTCTCATTAAAAGGAATAGGTGCTTTTGCCAAAAGTTTTACCAAAAAAAATCTGCATGGAGCTGATCTGAGTGTTGCCAAAGAGAAAAAAGAAGGTATTGACAAAGCACTGCGCGCCTGTATCGAGCAGGCCGTTTATGAGATTGTGAAACGCTATGGGAAATAAAGTAATAAAAAAACTTCCTGTTTTTCTCATTTTGTTATCTTTTCTTGTTTTAACATATGGTGGTGATGCTGTTTCTGCGAAAATTTTAAATAGCCATCGCCAGGTAATAGAATTGAACGTGGACAACCGTCCATACCCAAAGGCTATTCCTTATGAAAATATATGGTTAGACAGGAATGGTCATTTTGATGGAAGTTTTTTTATTCTTTATTCTGTGGAAGTATTACCAGGGGAGAATTACACTCTGGGTTTTTTCTGTCCTGCTGTAAACAGAAATGTCGTAGTAACACTTTTTGACCGTTGGCCGTATTCACACGGGGTTAAAAGGATAAAACTGCCCATGGGTCCCTATGTCAGGACAAATCGCAAAACATTAAAATACCGCTGGAGTCTGGGCATTTCTTCTAAAAGCAGCAGCTCACTTCTTTATATTGCCGTTGCTTTACGCCCTGGGAATATAGTCAAAAGCTCATCAATGGCGCATAGGATTTTCTTCACGACATTCAAGACTAAACCAATGTCAACCATGGGGCAAGGGATAACGTACCTGCAGGGGCCAAATGAATTTATTCTTACTGGTGAGCAGGGCTCTGTCTCTTATGTAGTTAAAAAACCGGCATCAAGTTTTGATTTAAGTAAGATTCCAACACGTTCTATACGTGGCGATCTTATAAAAAACGCCTGGTTCAAAGATGGACTCAATTACTGGAAACCTCATAAGAATTATTCTATATCGCAGGATATCGATTTTTTTTCATTACAAGCCGATGGGCTTAAAATAACCAGCCTGTCTGAAAGTAATAAGGAGGGCATCCTGCAAATTATTGAAAAAGACGTTACAGATGCTGATACATTGACATTAAGAGTGGATGTAAAAGTTGGCAAACAGACCCTTGGTGGCACCGGACCGGACGGTAAAGATGCTCCCATTGCTGTGGCTGTGAGCTATACAGGCCATAATGACCAGGGCGATTCCTATAGTAATATTTTCTGGAAAGGTTTTTTTAGTTTAAACCCTGTGGAACCTATGAAAAGCGCCAATGGCCAAAAAGTGCCGGAAGGACTCTGGTATAGATATATTTTTAATTTGATGCAGCTTAATCCAAAACCAGGTTTTATCAAGTTTATTTCCCTTGAAAGCTCGGGCTGGCCGGAAAGGGAAGGATGGGTTAAAGATATACACCTGATTAAAAGAGGAAAAAAATGATGAACCGGCAAATAAAAACAATCTCCTTGATTATGGTTATATGTTTTACATGCTTACTGTGCGTTTACTCTTATGCCGGGCCACTTGACAGGACAAGCGAGCCCAGGAGCAACCCTGTAGTAAATGATATGCTCAGAGTACCCGGGGTTGTTGGTATGAACAAATTTGAAGCAATGTCAACACTTCAGCAGGCGGGGCTCAATCCGGTGATAAAAATAAAAACAGCCGTAAACCCCAAACATAAAGGAATGGAGTGCCAAGTTATATCGCAGATACCTCTGCCTGGCGGCGTTGCAATGATCGGCTCTTCCATAACTATTTGTGTCTATATGCCTTCCGGAGCTTCTTGTGAGACGCAGCCTGAAAACAGCCAGTGGATAAACGAACAGCCGGCGGAAGAAGGCGACCAGTTCCAAAATGAACAATGGCAAAATGAAGGTCAGGCAGACGAACAGCAGACATGGCAGGATGACCAATCCGGTGGATACCCCGAAAATTCGAATCAACAGATGAATGATCAGCAGCCTGAACAGAAAGGCACCAAATTTATAAAAAATCAACCGGGCAAATCGGTTATGTACAAACGCCCTGCCAAAATTTCCGGGGAAAACAATGGGCCCAAGAAAGTTCAACCAGACAAACCAAGAATCAAATGGCAGCCGATTAAGTAAAACAACAACTTATTACTTCTATTAAAAAAGGAGGGATTATTATGTTGGAAGAAAAAATTACACGCAGGGGAGCAATGGGCAAGATTTTAAAAATGATAGCACTATCTGCCGGTATAAGTGTAAGCGAACTTACAACGATTCTCTCTGCAAAGGCAGGGACTATTAAATCACGCAGATTCACCAAAGTGAAAGATAGTGCTCGTACCAGATTCAAGATGCTGAAAGTAAAACTAAGCGGTTACAACAAAGGCGTTTTTCAAAGTGAATTTGGAAGGATTACGCCTTTAAGACCGGTCAGCCAAATGCGAATACCCGATTTAGGCAAAGGGATGAAAGGGATGGGTTGTGGCGTTCACTCCTTTGGCGGTTTTAGTGGTGCCAATCAGGCAAGTACCTGTCCGAGTTTTTCACTATGTTCAGCTAACGGAGATTCATTCTGTCCGTCACTCACCACCTGCTCTGAAAATGTATGTACTGAACAGGGATTTGATGGCGGTGGTGATGGAAGGTGTACAGTAAATGACTGTAATGACCAAGACTGTGGTAATTTATACAGCTGTGCAGATAATGAATGTACTGACCAGGATTGTCCGAATTTAACATTATGCGGCAGGAAGGCAAATATTACCGCACTTGTTGACCTGCTGAACCGTTTCAAGCGCGATCAGTATGTACAGGATCTCATGAGTTATTTTCACATTAATAATACTCAGCAGTTGTCTACGCAGGTGAATTCCATGATCAGGCAGAAAAGGGCAATTACTCCTGCACAGCTACATCGTGGGCGCAGCCAAAGGCAAAGAACCATGAAGGTCGGGCCAAAGACTTATGTGCTTCCCGAAGGAAACACTCTTTGGTTTAATTTTTTTACCCTCAGCCTCATGGCCTTTGATTCCATGGATGCATCCTTGGCTCATGATATCATCAACAGGCCAAACAGGTCGTGGCGCAACAGCCGTGTTGCTGAAATTAAGAAGACTCTTCAGGATAATGGTTTTCTTATTAATGAATCGGTATCTGAAATCGATTATATTAAACAGGGATATTTTCAACAACGTCACGTGCAAAAGAATCTATCCCTGACAATTCTCCCCACTCTGGCCTGTAATTTCCGATGCATATATTGCTATGAAAAACATGAGTCCCGATCTATGACACATGAGGTTGAAGCAGCTCTGTTAAAGATGATTGACAATAGGCTGTCTGAGAAAGGCCGTCTTTCCGTAACCTGGTTCGGCGGTGAACCGCTTCTACAGTTGGGAACCATTGAGAGGTTGTCATCTGCGTTTAAGAAGATCTGTGCTAAAAAAAAGGGGGATTATTCCGCACAGGTTGTCACCAACGGATTCTTATTTAGCCGGGAAAATGCGGAAAGTTTGCGCAAAAATAATGTTAAAAATGTACAGATTACATTAGATGGACCAAAGCACATCCATGACGAGAGGAGACCCGGAGCAAATGGTGAAAAAACTTTTGATACGATCATTTCAAATTTGCGGGATGCCTCTGAAATCGTACCCGTCAGTTTGAGAATTAATGTTGATGACACGAACAGGGAATATATCCCTGAACTGCTGGATCTTTTATCCTGTGACGGATTGGCAAAAAACGTACACCCCTATCTCGGCAGGACTTACCCTTATACCGAGGTGTGTCAGAATGTTGCTGGACAGTGCATGTCAGAGGAGGACTTTTCACTCTTTGAGCTGGAAACCGGGATAGAACTGGTTAATAAGGGGTTTTGTTCTTTCAAGATGCTTCGTGCAATTAATATCCACTGCATGGCTGAAAAATGCAATGCTTTTGTGGTTACCCCATCAGGCGGCATAGTAAATTGCTGGAACGATGCGGCAAATCCTGATGCTGAAACAGGACATTTAATAAAACCCAACACCACGAAAATGGAAAAAAATGCTCTTGGTTGGAACCAGCATAATCCCTTTGAGCTTGAATGTTCAGACTGCCTCCTGCTGCCTGTTTGCATGGGAGGCTGCCCGTATTTATACCGTTCCACAGGTAAACTGCACTGCCATGAATGGAAGCACCACCTCGATGAAAGCCTGGCCATGTATTACTACTCAAAAAATTTGGAAGAGGAAGGGGGTATTATCAAAGAGTTCCAGGAAACAGTTCAGGAAGTTAAAAAACTAAAAGACTTAATAATATAAGTCATTTAACAAAATCTGTACCGTCCGCAAAAAGGAAATCTTATGAAAAAACCTAAAGGATGTTTTTTAATTATTCTCATTTTTTTTGCATTTATAGTGCTTATCGGTTTGATAGGAGCTTGGAACAACTACAAAAACGCAAAGGCAAGCGAAAGTTGGCCGTCAACAAATGGATTCATTATTTCATCCATGGTGAAAACCGATCTTGGAAAATCGGATGATGATGAACCGAAATACAAGGCTTCAATTACCTATAAATATACGATTGACGGAATAGAATATACAGGGGAGCGGATTTCTTTCAGCGCCGGAACATTCCTGAAGAAAGGCAAAGCCGATAGTCTGGTGTTTCGATATCCTAAAGGGAAAAAGGTCAAAGTTTATTATGACCCTGAAAAACTTCATGATGCTGTTCTTGAGAGGGGAAGATCTTCAAGCATGAATTTTCCAATTGTAATCGGAATATTTGTAATTTTTATCTGCCTTATCCCTATTTTACGAGTTTTACGGAAAAAGAAAAAAACAAATGTATATCAGCAGCCCGGAACCATTTCTACAGATTCAACTCCAGCAATCGGTACGGATGCAAAGGGGTATTCTTCCGTACCGGTAACACCGTCTAAAGCCAAATCACGAAAGCCGCCTATACTTTTAAGCATCGCCTTTCTGGCAGGTGGAATTTTTCTTATTGCATGGGGAGCTAATGAGCTGAAAGGCGCTTATCAAAGCAAAAGCTGGCCTTCCACGCAGGGGAAAATCACTTCGTCATATATTAAAAAGCAAGTCAACAGGGATTCCAGCAATCGTACAACAACAAGTTTTTCCGCAATGGTTCATTACCGGTACATGGTCGGAGGAACAACCTATCCAGGTGACAGGATCTGTTTTGGAGGAACCTATTCAGGTAGCAAACGAAGCCTGGCCAAAAAGGTGGCGGACAGTTATCCAAAGGGAAAGAAGGTTACGGTTTACTACGATCCTGAAAACCCAAAGGGAGCAGTACTCAAAACCGGGTTTCGCTGGACTACGTTCGTGGCCTTTATCCTAGGTTTGATCTTTCTGTGTGTGGGAATAGCCTGCTACATTTCATATTGCGGGGGACGGGAAGATAGCCTGCACAATAAGATGGTCTCGTAAACAGCTGCTATCGTGAAGTGACATAATTTAGCTTTTTACGAAACCGTCAATATAGCTTCTTTCCGGTAACTGACAATACCTGGGTTTGTATCATTCAGCCTGAAATTGATCCAATTCCGATCAGAAATAGTAAAACACCGATCCCTATACACGCTGTTCCGACAAGAAAACCGTTTTTGACTTCCCGTTTGAAAGAGCTGAGAACACTGTATTCTTTGCTGCCCGAAATGATAAACGGCAGTCCCTTTGATTTCTGCATGCAGAAGGTGCCTGGTTTTTTCGGGTTAAACCCGTAGTTTCCGAAAACAAAGAGATCGTCATCTTCTTGTATCCAGCTTTCGTGATATTTTTTGTGGGTATGCTTTGCCTCATCAGAGCCAGCTTCAATTTCCACCAGGTCATCCGGTATGTCAAGGGGTGTGCCGGAGTCCATCTTTCTGAAAAACGGCCGTGGTTTACTTGTTTTTGAATATTTATCCTTGTCTGCAGCTTTGAGTTTCTTCATTCGTTCCTTAAGGGAGGCGGATTTACCTGATTCAGATTTAAAGACCTTTCCGTGTTTATATTCTAAAATTTCTGCTTCTTCAGGATCAATGATAACCCTGCCTGTATCGTCTCTCAAAAAGAAAGGAACGCCCTTCCTCCCGGAGCCAATTTCAATATCTTGCAAAATATGGGAGTCAGAGCTTGGCCTTCGTTGTCTTTTCGTAGCTGAAAATCGATAATGTACACAGGCAGTGTTTGAATAAGGGCTTGAAATCGCATCATCTGCTTCTACTTTCCCCTGGATTTCCACCAGCCCCGGCTTAAGTGAGACTATATTTGACTTTTGAGTATCTTTTATCTGCCTGCCCATTTTAATCCGCTTCATCGCATAATAAAATAGATACACTCCGAGACAAAAAAATACTATTCCGCCAATTACTGTAAGACCTGTCATATTGAACCTCCTGAAGGTTTAAAAATAATTAAGCTGTTGGATTCTTGCTTTGTTTAGCACATCCAAAGTCACAGATTGGTCACAGATTGGTTGAAATCACAATAATTTAAAAATAGATTTACCTGCTTATTTGAATTGAGAAAGATTATTTGTTCGGTTGTTAAACAAAAGCCCGGGCAAAAAACAAAAGTCTAGAAAGAGAAAAAAAGAGGTTTGCCGATGATAAAAAAACTATTTGCTGCATCAATAATCCTGATAGCCGCAATTTCAATTTCCTGTGGCGATTCAAGCCCTAATATAAATGAAGGCCTCTGGGAAATTACCACGAAGATGAATATGCAGGGTATGGACATGCCGACGGTGACGCACACTCAATGTATCACAAAAAAACCTCGTTCCCCAGGGCTCTCAACAACCGGGACAGGAGTGCAAAATCGCTGATGTTATAGCAAGCGGTAATACAGTGACATGGATAATGAAATGCACCGGTAAGGGCGGCGAAGTAATGGGAACCGGTGAAATAACATACAGCGGAAACAGTTCTAAAGGTACAATGACAATATTGATGCCCCAGGCAAATATGAAAATGACCAGCAATCTCAGCGGCAAGCGTATCGGAAAGTGCAAGTAGGGGAGGGCATCCATCGCCTGACCAGGACTACGACCTGATGTCCATAGGACCTTTGAATTAGTTGCCAAAATAAAAAAATGGAGATTTAGAAAAATGAAAAAAACTTAATTTTTACTTTAACAGTATTATTTTTAATGTCTTTAAGTTTCCTGTTTCTTCCTTTAGCATCAGAGGCCAGAAACATAGAGAGGGTAAGGGTAAGTGTGGATAACAGTAGTGTGCAGGGGGATGACCATAGCTCAGAGCCCAGTATCAACTCTGATGGCCGCTATGTTGCATTTGAATCTGATGCCGCCAACCTGGTGACAGGGGATACTAATGGCTACAGTGACGTGTTTGTTTCATATACAGTATCGGATACGTCACCTCCGCTTGGAGGAGGTGGTGATAGCGGTGGGGGTTGTTTTATATCCACATGTGTATTAGAATAAATTAAAACTTAAAATCAGGGAAAAGGATTTATTGATTTCAAGGGGTATTGCCCTGGAAGGACAATTGAACAAATTACCGTCAAACAAGTTGAAGCAGTACCTGACAATAAAAAAAAAGAAGCAGCAAAAACAATACTATATTTATTCCAAAATTAATTAAGGAGGTCTATTGATGACAAGAAAAAATGCAAGTATTCTGATAATGGCGTTGGCACTAGTGTGGCTTGTAACCGATGGAGAATCGTCTGCCTTAAAGAAGCCGGTAGAATTCTCCGGAGATCTCGTTATTACTGAGTCTAACTCTACCATTAAGGCAAAGCTATATGTCAAAGGTCGATACATTCGGCGGGTAGAGATGTCGAAAGAGGCAGGCGGGATGATCTTTATTCGCCCTCCGGAGGCACGGGGCAAGATCTGGATGCTTGACCCGGTAAAAAAGCAGTACAGCATACTATCATGGCCGCAAATACATAAAGATCCGGTAGAGGCCTGGACAGGTATCCAGTATGATATGGCTGGCGGGCCTGTTGGCGAGGGAAATATAAGTGGCCATCCGTGCACGATTTTTCATTTTAAATATAAAGGCCAGGATAAAATTGCGCTGAAGATGTGGCTTGCTGAGGACTTGAAATATACAATTAAAAGAGAGGCGGATGCTAAAATTACAGTTGAAAACGGGGCAGCTCCTGTGGCTATCAAAGGGACATTTGAAATATTGAATATCAGGAAGGGAAAACTCGATGACGCCCTGTTCGAGATTCCATCTGGTTATGTGGAAAGGAAGTAAACCACTACCGCCAGTAAGGTGGTAATATAAAAAATAACAATTTTTGCACCTGATTGCGCTTCACTCCACTCAACCTGCAGAAACTTAAAATTTAAAAAGTGCCGTTTCGAAGTCTGCGCTTATCTGCAAAGGTCTCATATCTACGGCATCCAGATATAGTAAAAACCTGTATTCAAGGGGCTTGTTGATTCGGGCAGGTTTAAATCTATAAGGGACAAACCCTGGCCTCCCTGCCGATCAACAGAAGTATTGTACAGGTTGTCATTCGGGTATTGTGTGCGGCGATATATAACGATCCTGGCATCTTGCGAAAGTTCAGCCAGTTCTTTGGTTTTTGCTATCGCATCTTCAAGGTATCCTATCTTGTCAATCAAACCGAGTTCAAGAGCTTTCGGGGCAAGATAGATTCGGGCTGTGGAGATTCGAGCCAGTCCGTTTTTATCGAGTTTTCGGTGTATTGAGACAAGATTAATAAATCTTTTTCCAAGTTCGTCAGTCAGGTCCTGGAAAATCTTTCGTTCCTCATCAGTGGTATTGCGAAAGGGTGAACCCATGTCCTTATTTTTACCGGATTTGTTTATATCCAGGCCGACACCTATTTTTTCCATGAGACCGTTTACTTTTGGCTGCATAAATATAACGCCTATTGAGCCGGTGATTGTTGTAGGATGCGCAAAAATAAAATCGGCAGGCAGGGCGATATAATATCCGCCTGATGCAGCTACATCCATCATTGCTGCAACCAATTTTACGCCGGTACGATTTTTAAAAGCAAGAATTTCATGATAAAGGATGTCACTTGCTGTAACAGCCCCGCCAGGAGAGTCGATCTTTAAAATAACCGCTTTGATTTCTCTGTCTTTTTCAGCCAGTTTGAGCTGGGAAACAATCTCCTGGATCATGCTCGGTTTTGTAAAAAAAATCCCTTTGTTTGTGCTGGATGATATTTTCCCTTTTATGGGAATAACAAGTATCTTGTCCTTTCCTTTTCCCTGAAGCGTAAATTCCTGAAGTGGAACTGTGTCATCAGAAAAAAGGGTTATCCTTGGGGATGCACAACCGATTAGCAGGAGGGCAAGGAGCGCTGAAATGATTAAAGAGTAAGTTCGCATAACAATTATCCTTTTTATCAAATTTGTTAAATTATAAAGAGTATTACCGATGGTGCCCGCAGGAAATGCCCTTTGGGTGTTAAGTAGTCTGCCGCAGGCGGACCATATACCCCCCGCTAAAAATCAGCGGGACAAAAAGGCGCAGCGGTTTTTCAGGGACGAGGCAATACATGCAGTATGCCGAGTGTCTGAAAAACTGCTGCAACTTGCACCCCAAGGGCACTTCCTGCGGGGCGTAGATGGGACTTTCTGCGACGCCATCAAAATTTATCTTTTGTATTTTCCCATAAGCTCAGCCTGGCCGATTATATGGCCTTTCATTGCTTTTAAAAGCTGCTTTTTGTCGGTATCGGCAGGAAGATTTAAAATCGTTTCAAGGGCGTAAATTTTGAAGTAGTACCTGTGTGTGCCGCCAGGCGGGCATGGGCCTCCATAGCCTGCCCTCCGAAAATCATTAATTCCCTGTTTGCCGCCATTATCGGGCTTTTCCTGAGGAGCTATACTTTCCGGCAAACCCCTTGTATCTGCCGGTATATCAAAATAAACCCAGTGAACCCATGTGCCTGCAGGGGCATCCGGGTCGTCGCAAATAAGGGCGATGGATTTCGTGTCTTCAGGTACCGATTCCCATTTTAAAGGCGGCGAGATATCTACCCCGTCACAGGTGTATCGAACGGGTATCATATCTCCGTCATTAAATGCCGGGCTGCTTAATTTCATAATTGTATCTCCTTTTGCTTCTGAAAAGTGTTGATCTATCAATAAAATATTAAAACAAAGAGCCATTATAACAGACAGGTAGAGATTTATTTTCATTACATTTATTTCCATTGACACATCCGCGTCAGTTCTTTAACTAAATATATCTTCAAAAGATGTTTTTATCAATAAATATAATCAAACTTAATATGAAAAATGCTCACACTGATACTGATTTGATTCACCTGGTTTTTCCCTTCTTAAACTGGCTTAAGGGATATCAAGTAAGCTTTCTTCGCAATGATTTGACTGCCGGGTTAACTGTTGCGGTAGTACTCATACCGCAGGCAATGGCCTATGCGATGCTTGCCGGGTTGCCACCTGTCTACGGCCTATATGCGGCTGCGGTTACTCCTGCAATCGGTGCACTGTGGGGCAGTCTACGTCAGCTTGCCACAGGCCCGATAGCGATTATGAGCCTGCTGGTTCTTACAACCCTTACAGAATTTGCTGAACCAGGAAGCACACAATTTATAGAGCTGTCCTTTTTGCTGTCCCTTATGGTGGGTGTGTTATATTTGACCATCGGGATTTTTAAAATCGGTGTTGTGATGTCCTTTGTTTCGCATTCTGCGGTCAAAGGCTTCACTTCGGCCGCGGCGATAATAATCACTGCAACGCAACTTCCCAACCTTCTCGGTCTTTCCGTGTCCAGGCATGAGTATATCTTTCCCATGCTTTTGGAGATTATAAAAAGTGTGTTTTCTATGCATATACCGACATTTTTGCTGGGTCTGACGGCTTTCGGAATAATCTATGGCATAAAAAAGTACCGACCAAATTTCCCTGCAGGACTTCTTGGACTGGTGCTTACCACAGTTCTTGTTGTGGTTTTTGAATTGCACTGGAAGGGGATTGCCATTATCGGTGAGAGTCCCCGAGGGTTATCTCATTTCCATGTTCCGCATTTTGATTTTGAAATCATTAGTTCTCTCATTGGCCCTGCTGTTGTAATCGCTCTGGTTAGCTTTGCTGAGACATACTCAGTAGGAAAGGCAATATCAGCCCAGACCAAGCAAAAGCTGGATGTTGATCAGGAGTTTATCGGCCAGGGCCTGGCGAATATTATCGGTTCGTTTTTCCAGTGTTATCCAGTAAGCGGATCATTCTCCAGGACGGCAATCAACTATGCTACAGGTGCAAAAACAGGAATTTCCAGCGTCATTTCCAGTCTCAGTGTAGTACTTGCTTTGCTGTTTTTAACTCCACTTTTTACTTATATCCCCCGCACAGCTCTTGCCGCTCTCATAATAAGTGCCGTGTTGATTTTGTTTCACCCAAAAGAAGTATTTGTGCTATGGAAGATGAATCGTCACGATGGAATTGTTGCGGCAACGGTATTTTTACTCGCTCTTTTAACAAAGCCTGATTATGCATTGCTGATTGGTGTGATGATTTCCCTTATGTTTTTCCTGTGGAAAACCATGCATCCCCGCATCGTGCGAATTACAAAGGATCCCAATCTCAATATGTTTCTCAATGCCGATGTGCATGATAAACCGAGCTGTCCCCAAATATTGCAATTGAGATTGGATAACGTGATTTACTTTGCAAATGCTGAATACACTGTTGAGCATATCCTTGAACGCTTGAACGAATATACTACTGAGATTAAATTTTTGCTTCTCGATTTTGAAGCTATCGGGTTTTTGGATATTACCGGTGTTGACGAATTAGGAGTGCTGAATGATGAAGTTAATGAGCGGGGTATCGGCCTCGCGATTATGGGTGTCCACCTTCCTGTAATGGATGTATTTAAAAGTTCGGGATTTATAAACGAACTTAAACCCGGGCTTCTTATTGAAAACAGGGGGGACGCTGTCTCAATTCTTTTTCAACGCATTGACCATAAATATTGTAAAGACGTTTGCCCTTACTCACTCTTTTACGAATGCTCGACTGTAGAGTAAATTATGCCATATGAAGATGCATCTTGCAAGCGGGCTAAATTTGCTTGTATTTTTTAAATATTTTGCATATATAAACCATAAACAAAATTAATTATCTTTTTGTAAGGAGAATTACGTAGCGCTCAAATAAATATATAACTATTTTAGCGGAGGACTCTATGCCACAAAACAAGGTAGTCGTACAATTTAAAGAAGGCAAAATAATAAAAGGAAATACCAGCGATTTTTTTCCTAATAAAACACAGTTTCATTTAACCACGTTAAGCGGAGAGATGGAAAATATTGATGTAGAACAGTTAAAGGCGGTGTTTTTTGTTAAAGAAAGTGAGGGAAATGAATCTCGGTCCGATAAATATGATGATGAAGTAGCAGGAGGCGGCCGTAAGATTAAAGTTGAGTTTTCAGATAGCGAAGTAGTCATAGGATATACCCTTTCATACTCACCGGATCGTCTTGGTTTCTTTATGACACCAGCCGATCTTAAGGGCAATAATGAACGCATTTTTGTGGTAAAATCAGCAACAAAAAATGTAAAATTCGTATGAACCCGTGAACGGTTACGAACTATCTAAGTTTTCCAACTTTTTCTTCAACAGCTTCCAAAATTTTTCCGCTTTTCATAAGGTTTTTTACAGCTTCGATATCTTTCGACAGTATTCGATCGCTGTCGAGATGGGAAACTGCACCACGTATGACGTTGTATGCCACCATAGTCCCTTCCCCGGGTTTCATATTTGTGAAAAGATCCATAGCCTGAGCTCCACATAAAAGTTCGATAGCGATAACGTTTTCCGTGTTTTTAATAATCTCCCGGCATTTACGCGCAGAAATAGTTCCCATGGATACGTGATCTTCCTTGTTTGCTGAAGTTGGAATAGAGTCAACACATGCAGGGTGGCTAAGGACCTTGTTTTCCGAAACAAGGGAAGCAGCCGTGTATTGTGCAAGCATGAACCCTGAATTCAGACCTCCGTCACTTACAAGAAAGGCGGGAAGCCCGCTTAGCTTGGGGTTTACGAGCCGTTCGATGCGCCTTTCCGAAATATTCGCAAGCTCAGATACACCCATGCATAGAAAGTCCATGGCAAGAGCAACCGGCTGTCCGTGAAAATTTCCACCGAGAAGAAATTCTTCGGTTTCCGGAAAAATGAGCGGATTGCCTGTAGAAGAATTAATTTCTATCTTTACTACGCCCAATGCATATGCGATTACATCTTTGCTTGCCCCGTGCACCTGCGGAGAACATCTAAGAGTGTATGCATCCTGAATGCGACTGCAGTCTTTATGGGAAGTAATGATTTCGCTGTTTTTAGTTATCCGGTCCATATTGTTCGCTGCCAAAGCCTGTCCCGGGTGTGGCCGCAGTTGATGAATTCTTGGGTCGAATTCTGTTTTGCTTCCCATGAGAACTTCGAGGCTCATGGCAGCAGCAATGTCTATCATTTTGGAAAGTCTCAGGGCGTCATAAACAGCAAGCCCGGCAATAGCAGTCATCACTTGTGTGCCATTCACCAGTGCGAGCCCCTCGGCTGATTCCAGACGGAGCGGCTCCATGCCGCATTTTTTCAAGACTTCTTTCCCTGGCAGCCTTTTGCCTTCGTAAAAAGCTTCCCCCATTCCAAGTAGAACAAGAGAAAGGTGAGCCAGGGGTACAAGATCCCCGCTTGCTCCAACAGATCCCTTTTCCGGTACAACGGGGAAAATCCTTTCGTTTAAAAGCCTGATAAGCTGTAGCACTGTCTCAAGACGAATGCCGGAATATCCCTTTGCCAGGTCCTTTATTCTTAGGGCAATGACAGCTCGAACAATATCTTCGTCAAGCGGGTTGCCAACTCCAGCGGCATGGCTCATGAGAATATTTGTCTGGAGCTGCGCGGAGTCTTTTTTAGGAATGGTCACATCGCTTAAGGCTCCAAATCCAGTTGTAACTCCATAGATTGCTTTTTCTTCCTGTACCAGTTTTTCAATTAATCTACGCGTTTTGGCAATCCGTTTTTCCGATGCTTTCGTCAACTGAACTCCGGCCCCATTTCTTGCGATGGCAACCAGATCTTCAATTGTCATTTTATCAAAACCTAAAAGGATATTCTGCATAAATCACCTTTTTTCTTTAATGAATTGGTGTGTGTACAATGAAGAGAATATCAGGCGGAAAATTTATTACAAGCAAAATGATAACTGTTTTTATGATAAAATAACAAATTTTCAACTTAACAGACAATGAGTCTTTATGTCTATTCTAAATTAGATCAGTATCTTACAATCACTTTAAAAAAATGAATAATTGCAACGATAAGTGTGAAAGGTCATACCGCTTTTTTTAGAAGCGGCTGTTGGATTGAGGAGAGCTCATGGCCTTCTATAAGGGATGCAATCAACTCTTTGACTGAAATTATTTTATCAATTCGGTAGGCATTTTTTCCGGCAAATGCATAACCGTGTTTCATATTGCCTCTCTGGGCATTTAGCAAAGCAAATGCGATACAATAGGGACTTTTTTGATACACGCATGACTTAATACAGTGATACGGGCACTTAAATGGTTTTTTCTTACCTTTGGTGACATCCTCGAGGAATTTATTGTTAACTGCTCTGCCTGGAAGACCCACAGGACTTTTAATAATTACCATATCTTCTTTTTTGGATTCAACATATGCCTGCTTGAATCTCTCGTCTGCATCGCATTCATGGGTAGCGACAAAACGTGTTCCCAATTGGACGCCCGCAGCTCCCATCTTTATGAATTTTTCGATATCCTCAGGGGTATAAATCCCGCCCGCCGCTATTACCGGAATATCTTTATCATGTTCATCTTCAAAGGGTTTAACCGCCTCAATAACTTCAGGAACTATGTTTTCAAGGGAAAACGCAGAATCATCAATTTGCTCAAGCTTAAAGCCGAGATGCCCGCCGGCCTTGGGTCCTTCCACTACAAAAGCATCCGGCAGGTAATCATATTTTGACAGCCACTTTTTGCATATCAGTCTGGCCGCTCTTCCTGAAGATACGATGGGGACAAGTTTTGTGACGGAATCTTTTTTAAGATACTCCGGCATATCAAGGGGAAGTCCTGCACCTGCGAATATGATATCGACTCGCTCCTCAATGGCAGTACGTACGGTATCGGCATAATTTGTCAACACCACCATGATGTTAACACCGATGATACCATCGCTCATGTGCCTGGCTTTCCTGATTTCTTTTTTCATTCCCCTGATATTGGCTTCAAGGTAATTTGATTTATAATCAGGTTCTCTCATGCCTATTAGTGCAGTTCCGATGACACCGATACCGTCTTCATCGGCAACTGCCGAGGCAAGCCTTGAAAGAGAAATCCCAACAGACATGCCACCTTGAATAATCGGTACTCTTGCTTCTAAATCGCCTATTTTCAATGTTGGTAGTAGCATTAATTGTTTCCTTTAATTTAATCCTTATTGCGTATTTTTGCGATAAAAGAACAAACCAATCACGAAAACACGAAAGGAAGTCTGGAATAAAAATATTTTATATTTTCCTGTTTATTGCGATTTGTCTGAACTCTGAGCAACATATTATAATTCAATAATACCTGAAAACCAAGGCATGTTTAACTCTTTTACAAAAGTTTTACATTTTATGTTTGCCATGGATAAACACGGAAGGCACAGATTATGTTGAGGATATAAATGGTTGTTTAATTTGATTAGTTTGTTATATTTATTCTGCTATGAACAGGACAAAGTGGTTTTTCCATCCAATCTTTATTTTTATTTTATCAATCGTGGCCCTGGGCACTTCTCTTTTTTTGTATATATACTGGTATGTTGGGGTTTCTTCTGGGCTTAAGTCGGTTGTTTATAAATTCAACCTGGATTCCAGCCAGGTTTTAGAGCCACAGACATGGATTGTTATCATGGTTCTTTCGATTCTTGTGGGAATAATCCTGCTGGGAATATTTACCATTTTTGTTTATAATCAAAAAACATTTCAACTTTATCGGTTGCAGCATAATTTTATAAATAGTTTTACACACGAGCTGAAAACTCCTGTTACCTCATTAAAGCTTTTCCTGCAAACTTTTTCCAAACATGAACTGTCTCGCAATGACCAGCTCAAGTACATCCGTTATATGCTTACAGACGTGAGCAGACTTTCAGATCATATAAACCGAATTTTAAACCTTGCCAGGATTGAAAGCAAGAGTTACAAAAAGGAATTTGTTGTGTCTGATCTGGCTGAGGCCTTTGAGCAGTTTTATAAAAACAATGACCATCTTTTCAAAGGTTGCCAAATAACGATACATCATCCTCCGGAGCCGTTATTATACAGCATAAATCCGCCTTTATTAGAGATGCTTTTGATGAATTTGCTTACCAACGCTATTAAGTACAACGTGTCAAAGGTGCCCAGGATTGATATTACTTTTGAAAGACAAAACAGAAAACTGCTGATTAGTTTTAAAGACAATGGCATAGGGCTTGAAAAAGGAAAAATAAAAAAGATTTTTAAGAAATTTTACCAGGTTGGCAGGACGGATGTTATGCTGGCCAAAGGCAGCGGACTTGGGCTTCACGTCGTTCAAAATATAGCCCGTATTCATAAGGGAAAAGTCGTTGCTAAGAGCAAAGGAAAAGGAGAAGGGTCGGTTTTCACCTTAATTTTGCCCGTTTAGTTGATGCTGAATACTGGATGCTTATTTTTTTTAACCAGAAACCAGCAACGAGTATTGAGCAACGGGCATCCGGAATCGAGCATCTTGACCGTTTTGAACAGACATCGCCAACATGGGCAGCGCGTAACGATAAGCAATTATGGAAAATCGCAAAAAAAAACACATTCTTGTTATTGAAGATGAAAAACATATTGCGGAGGGACTGAAATTAAATCTTTCGTTTCAAGGATATGATGTTTTAATAGCAAAAGACGGGGTGTCCGGTCTCCAAAAATGGAAGGAAAGCAGACCGGATCTCATTATACTCGATATTATGCTGCCGGGTATTGATGGACTTTCTGTGCTTAGGAATATCCGCCTCGAAGATGAACGGATTCCGATTTTAATCCTGTCAGCCAAAGGCACGCCGGATGATAAGATTAAAGGTCTTTCTTATGGGGTGGATGATTACCTCTCAAAACCTTTCAACCTGGAGGAGTTTTTGCTTCGGGTGGAACGTCTTTTGACCAGGGTGGACATGTATCGTGGTGAAGCGGACGTTTCTTTATTGTTGCAGACATACTCGTTTGGCGGAAACCACATAGATTTTGTTACATCAGTTGCAGAGTGCAAATCCGGAAAGATCAGCCTGACGGAACAGGAAACAAAGCTTTTGAAGCTTTTTATCGCCAACCGTGGAAAACCCCTCTCGCGAGACAAACTTCTGGAAATTGGATGGGGTTACACAGGAAAAACAACAACCAGAACTGTTGATAATTTTATTGTACGCTTTCGGAAATATTTTGAAGATAATCCAAAAAGACCGGTCTTTTTTAAGAGCCTGAGGTCGGTTGGATATGTATTTGATCATGAGTAATAATTGATGAATTCGTAAAAAGTCGAATTCATCAGATTTTAGGTGTTAAGTTTTATGTTTTATGTTAATGATATTATCTGTTTTAACAGGAACTATCATAGTTATGCCCCTTTAATTTTTAATAATGAATTTCTTCCTTTGTGTCTTTGTGACTTTGTGGCAAATAATTTGATTTTGATTTAAAATGAAAGGTGCGGTTTTTATGGAACTGAATACATCCAGAAGCAGAAATGATCTTGCCATTGACATTGATTCGATTACAGCCCTGATTGTAAAAACTCAGTTAGAAAGCGGGGATATCCCTTGGTTTACGGAAATGTGGAAAACAGTATATAAGGCTATAGAATTTGCTTTGAGCCTTCAGGCCCCGGGCGGAGAGATACACTGGGCAATAAGCCCTGAAGGGAAAACAGACCCTATGGCGCTTCTGACCGGATCCAGCTCAATCTATATGAGCATAAAATGTGCCCTGGCCATTGCAAAACAGCTTGGATATTCGATGCCTGCATGGGAAGAAGCGCTGGTGAAGCTGGGAAATGCTATCAGACATAAACAATATAACTTTAATATGACAAAGTCCCGCTTTTCAATGTACTGGTTCTATCCGATACTTTCCGGTGCACTTACCGGTGAACCGGCTCAAAAGAGAATTGACAAATACTGGAAAAAATATGTAGTCGAGGGCCACGGAGTTAAATGTGTATCTGATGAACCTTGGGTAACCATTGCGGAAACCGCTGAACTTTCCCTTGCCTTATCGGCAATGGGAAATTTTACCCTTTCAGAAATCGTTTTCAGTTGGATAGGTGATAAAAAGTTTGATGATGGATCATTCTGGTGCGGATACACCGTTCCGGATATCACCTTATGGCCTGATGATAAGCTCACATGGACGAATGCTGCTGTGCTGATGGCCGCAGATGCCATTTACGATCTTACCCCTGCCGGCCGTCTTTTTTCCCACAGGTTCTGGGAGTCTTACGGTTTGTCTTTATAAGGACGCATGTTTTGAACAGAGACCATAGGCCCTATTTTGTAAAAAGAGCTTATCTTAAATTTGAGAAATTCTATACGAATCACTTCCTTCGCCCCCACTTTGAATCTCTTGGCAGACATTTTATTTTTATGCGTCCATGGAATGTGGAGGTCTTTGGTTCTCCCATTGAAATCGGCGATTATGCAACTTTTATTGCCTCCTCCGACAGTAAAATAAGGCTTTCGATCTGGCCCCATAACAAGGGTGAAGGCATAATTAAGATAGGAGATTTTTGCATGATCTGTCCTGGTGTGCGTATCGGCTCGGCTGCCGGGGTATTTATCGATAACAGTTGCATGATTGCAAGCAATGTTTATATAACCGATTCCGACTGGCATGATATTTACAACCGGATTGCCCCTGGGAAAACAGCTACTGTCAGGATAGAAAAAAATGTCTGGATTGGTGACAGTGCAATTATCTGCAAGGGAGTGACCATTGGAGAAAACAGCATAATCGGTGCAGGCACTGTTGTTGTAAACCCGATACCCGCCAATGTCATTGCTGCAGGAAATCCGGCCAAAGTTGTTAAAAATCTTGATTCAAAAGAAAATTTTACAACAAGAGCTAAATGGTTTGCAGAGCCGGAAAAGCTTTTTAAAGAGTCCAATTTATGGGAAAAAGCAATGCTTGAAAAAAATACGCTTTTGCACTGGCTGAGGTATCTTTATTTCCCGAAAAAAGGAGATTAGGCGCTTTAGCCCAATGGCCGCTTCATTTCATTTTTCTGTTTGTTAAGTCTTAATTTCATCAAAGGACAATCTGCAATTTCAGGTAATAAAATTGGAATATATATTTTTAAAATCGGCAGGAAAAAGTTATTGACAAATGTGTTTACCTGATATACACATTAAGTGTGAAAAATGAAAAACTCATTATGCATGGAAAGTTCCAATCCATTATGGCGCTTTCCCAGAAACTCGAAAAGGTGCCAAAAAAATTTGGGACACAAGAGTTGTTGTCTCACACAGAAATACATTTGATTGAAATTATCGGTGATAGTGAGAACTTGAGCGTTACAGACATTGGAAAACACCTCGGAATAACAAAAGGGGGAGTATCACAAAACTTGAAACGGCTCGAGACAAAGGGGTTGTCCTTTAAAGAAATTGATCCGGAAAACCTGTCAAGATCAATAGTAAAACTGACGACAAAAGGATTAACCGCTTATTGGGCTCACAAGCACTGGCATGAAAGCATGGATGGCGGATTCCTGAAATATCTGGAAGCACTCAAGCCAGGGGAAATTGAAACGATTATTCAATTCATGGAAAGAGTTGAGGACTTTTTGAAAAGAAGGATTCAATCCCTTAGGTAATATTTTTTTATCAATAGGGTTTAGCATATAAACACATTTGGAGGAGATAAACCATGTATAACAAATCGTACAAAGGAGATGTCTGCAGCCATGAACATTCTTTTTTTCTGGATAATTTTTTCAGGCGGCTTATCCAGAACCCTAAAAAAATTGTGGGTGAGTATATTAATAAAGGAGATACAGTAGTTGACTTAGGTTGCGGGCCCGGATATTTTTCTGTAGACATGGCGAAAATAGTTGGTGAAACCGGCCATGTTATATCCGTAGATCTCCAGCCTGAGATGCTTGAGAGAGTTGAGAAGAAAGCAAAAAAGCACAATCTTTTCAAGCGAATAACGCTGCATACCTGTTCCCAGAATCGAATCGGCCTGGAAGATGATGTGGATGCTGACTTTGTCCTGATATTCTATATGTTGCACGAAACACCAGATCCGAATGCATTTATGCAGGAAGTGAAAACTATTTTGAAAAAGGACGGGAAATGTCTGATCGTTGAACCGATTTTTCATGTCTCCAAAGCTCATTTTCAAAAAATAGCAGAGAATATTAAGGATATCGGGCTTAAGATCCTGGGCAGCCCTTCAAAAAAAGGCGGAAGAAGCCTATTGGTATCCGCCTGATAAATGTTGGCAACCTATACCGGGCAAAACCGCGGTTTCTGCATACCAATATCATGCAAAAATAAGATTAATAACAGATGATAGATTTTAAGTACAATGGGAAGGGGAATGGATAGTTGATTAAATGTCCGAATGATAATACAGTAATTGTCCTGCATGCTGTACTAAATTTAAACGGCATGCACTTTTGATAGATGTATTTTTACTTGAATGGTTACACATGAAAGCTGTTATCGAAGCCAAAAATCTGACACGTAAGTTTGGTCACCTGATTGCAGTTGACCACGTGAAGTTCAAGGTTTATCAAGGGGAGATCTTCGGATTTTTAGGTCCCAACGGAGCCGGAAAGACTACGACTGTACGCATGCTTACAGGCGTAATCAATCCTACGAAAGGTACGGCTACAATACAGGGGCACGACATCAGTAAAGAGCCTCTGCTTTCGAGAACACACATCGCCGTAGTCCCCGAAGAAGCGAATGTATACCTCGATCTATCTGTCTGGCAAAATCTTATGCTCATGGCGCAATTGTATGGTGTTTCGCGACATCGACGTCTTAGGAAAGCAAATCGACTGCTTGACGCACTCGGTCTGGTGGAGAAAAAAGAACAGAAAGCACGGGTGCTCTCCAAGGGGCTTCGGCAAAGGCTTATGCTTTGTGCTGCATTGGTAACGGATCCGGAAGTATTATTTCTTGACGAACCCACCAACGGGCTGGACGTTCAGAGTGCAAGGCTGATACGCCGGACGGTGAGAGATATGAACCTAAGCGGCCTTACTGTGTTCCTGACCACCCACAACATGAGCGAGGCTGGTGAGCTGTGCTCACGTGTAGCGATAATGGACAAAGGGTGCATTGTGGCTATAGATTCCCCTGAAAAACTGCGTTCCACCATTAGTTCAAGTCAATACGTCGAAGTGCGTTTTGCCGGTGCTGCGTTGAAACATAAGGAGTTGTCATCGTTGCCAGGTGTATCACAGGTTAATATGGAAAATGGCACTTTCCGGCTATACACAAAATCGCCGGGACATGTGTTGACTGAGGTTGTTCGAATGGTGGACAAAAAGGGATTGGAGCTCGAAGAGCTCAGCAACTGTAAACCCAGTCTGGAGGACGTATTTCTCCACTTTACGAGTGGCTTCAAGAAGAGGTATTTGAAATGACGGTTAAAATGGAGAAAGTGCTGA
>NBLJ01000159.1 GCA_002084545.1 Desulfobacteraceae bacterium 4572_123
AGCACAATTGAAACCAGGATGAGCATGGTGATAAAAGCCGGCAGGATTTTAACCAAGCGTTTATAGGCGATGCGAAGCGCCTTAAAGGTTTTTTCACGGCTGATGATAAAAGAGATGATCACCCCAATCCCGGTGGCAATATACATGTAATACATTTGAGCTTCCTTCACCCTGAAAATAAGCAAAAAAACAGTCTTAAGGCAACGCCATCAGGCCGGGGTCTGTCTCTTTAAACCGTCAACTGGTCGAAATCCGGCGGCTACTTCTTTTTCGGTATACAAGGATGCTCCTTTGTATCCCCGTGACATTCCCGGATTTGTTCCGAGGTGCAGTCTTCCGGTTTTTCCTTCAATTTTTCCGGATGCTGGCAGCAATCTTGACACATATCCATCACCTCCTTTCCCCTTCGCGGTTCTAATATGGGAGATGTCCTGGAACAAACTCCCGGCGTGCCGGGTCTTCCGGCAACCATCTTTTTCAGATCGTCGGCGATCTGAACCAGCATATCGGTTTGAACCGCGTAATGGGTCCAGTATCCCCGCTTTTCCCCCCGTACGAACCTGGCCTTTCTGAGCACTTGCAAGTGCTGTGAAACAGCCGCTTCCGAGATCTTGAGGCGTTTGGCCAGGGCACCGACGCACAAATCATGGCTTAACAAAAGGCTCAGGATCTTAAAACGGGTTTCATCGCCGAGCGCTTTAAAATATTCTGACGAAGCGGGCACAGACTCTCCCATCTATTTAAGTATTTACTTAAACATATATAAAAAACCTAAAATGGTTTGTCAAACAATTTCTAAAGAACCTTCTGCCGGGAATCCTGAAAATTCGCAATTATCACTTTTTGGAACGGGAAAATATCAATGGTGAGCTGCACACTCTTTATTAACAAGGGCATTGATTCCGGAAAAGGCCGCACAAGGGGAGCAAAAAAGGTTAACTATTGGCACGGCAACCAGGTGCACGGGCTTCAGTCCCGACCTCTACGAAACTCTCGGAATTGGGAGTGATAGCGACCCGAAGAGAGTTCAAACCGGCCTATCGGCGACTGGCCGTTAAGTCTTATGACCAAGTTTCGCGGACCATCTCTTTAGATACTTTTTATCCAATAAATCAGCTTGAACTTTAACGACGCCGATAATATCAAGCCATTGCCTTTCCGATACAAAACCACCCATTTTGTACCATTGCAGCTTATGGATGATAATGTCTTCTGGAGATGAAAAATAAAATTGTATCGTACCAGTCTCTTCCAGCGTGTCTTTCCTTTTTCGCTGAAAGGCTTCATTCCGATAAGGTTCGTTTTCATGAATAAAAACATCGATCTTTATAGTGGCGCGAGCCATTCCATAAACCGAACTGGCGATAGACCCCCCGATGTAGTAAGGAATGGAAAGCTTTTCGAATGCCTGTATGACGGGCTGAACAGCCAGTAATATATCGGGTGTTTTCATCTATGGTTTTCTAAAAATTTTTCGACATTATACGCCAGTTCTT
Organism: Desulfobacteraceae bacterium 4572_123; assembly: GCA_002084545.1. Classification (GTDB taxonomy): domain Bacteria; phylum Desulfobacterota; class Desulfobacteria; order Desulfobacterales; family 4572-123; genus 4572-123. Next base: position 1,497 of record NBLJ01000159.1, read on the forward strand.
TTCCATGCTGAAGCGCTATAAAACGCAGCTCGATCTGCTCCTCGCTTAAACCCGGGTTTGCCCTGGCAATCGCTCGTTTTGACAGTTGTATTACAGTTTGCGAAAGAGAGCATATTTTCGCAAACTTTTGTGCCGTATTGGCACTACGCAATAAAGAAATTAAGACTTTTTCAGCTTCCGGCCGGGTATCGAGGGTTAGCGTTTTCATAATTACAAAATGCTGCTTTTCAAGTATTATCTGAATCGTAAAATTAACATTTGCCTCTGAAATTGCAAGACAAATCGGATGAATAATTCGAAAACACAAAACGAAAGGGGTGGCAAATTTATTATGATTCACAACAGTTCTTCTCTGATTACGGTCTATGCTCACAGTTGCCGCAGGATATCCGCCGGTTTCATGTGAGCGGTTCGCCGGCCAAGCAAATAGCCGGAGACACAACCTACCACCAGGGCCAACGCCATGGAAATTACAGCCAGTTCAAAAGACACACTGACCGGCAGCCTGACCGTGCGGGTGGCCAGTGCTGTCTGTCGGGCCAGGGCCGGCAGGGGGTTTAACCCCCAGGGCAGCGGTATGTCTATGGAAAAAAAACCGAGAAAATAGGAAATAAGATACCCCATCAAAAGTCCCAGAATCCCTCCGATCATGGCCTGCACAACGGTTTCACCAAACAGTTGCTGTTGAATCTGTCCCTGGGTCCAGCCGAGGGCTTTCAGGATGCCGATTTCTCTGGAACGCTCAGTAAGATTGGAGAGCATCGTTTTCATGATCAACAGCACGGCGCCTGCCAGCGCCACCAGCGAGGCCGTCAGCGAAAAACGTGTGGAAATCATTGAAACCCCGCCCATCAGCTCCAGAAAGGAGTCCGAGCTGGTGACGGAGACATCTTTAAGACGAGCTGAAATCCGGCTGCGAACCTGACTCAGCAGGGAAGGGTCTTTCAAGCGCACAAAGATCAGGTTCGCGGCCTGGGGATTTTTCCCCCACAGGGTGCGGGCGGCGGCAAGCGGCAGATATATGTTGGCCGCGGCAATCTGGGCGCCTTCTTTGATTTCCAGCACCCCCACCACGTTAAACTCACGGTTGCCAATGCGAAGGGTATCTCCCAGCCTGATTTTATGAAATTTCGCATAATGTTTTTCAAGAACGACTTCTCCAGGATTTTGTGGAAAGCGTCCGCTTTTGAGCCATTTTTTTACTTTCACCGGTCCCAGATCGGGCCGGCTGGAATCCACGCCCAGGATCGTTCTGAAACCGTCGCGAGCAAATTCCCAAAGCAAAAGAGCCCAGGGGCATACCAATGGTTAACAAAACCAGGCAGCAGAAAAAAAATACTTTTTTCATGAAATTATCTCCCCGTCCTGCATGCGGACAATTTGATCGGCGCTTTTGGCCAGTTCCAAATCGTGGGTGACCATTAAAAGCGACATTTCATGTTCGCTGTGCAAATGTTTTAAAATATCCATAATGGCCGTGCCGGTGGCTGAATCCAGATTTCCGGTGGGCTCATCGGCAAATAGAATCTTCGGATGGTTAACCAGGGCCCGGGCAATGGCCACACGCTGTTTTTCCCCCCCGGACAGGGTGGCGGGCAGGTGCTCGGCCCTTGGCGTCATCTCCATTTGTCCGAGCAATTCCAGCGCCCGGCGACGCCGCGTTTCATTCGACATTTTCAGGGGGAAAAGGGGCAGGGCCACATTTTCCCAGGCTGTAAGTGTCGGGATCAGGTGAAACGACTGGAAGACGAACCCGACATTATCGCGGCGGAAAAGCGCCCGTGATACCGCCGATCAGCATGGAAGCAATCAACGCAGCACCGGCCAGCCCCCAGCTGATATGAACCGGCAGCCGCAGCGTCTTAAAAATCGGGTCCCCGCCACCGGGCAAAAAATGGGGGTTAGGGCTCATCTCCCAGGGAATCGGGATGTGGACCTGCAAAAAGCCCAGGGCGAAGGTTGCCAAAAAGGCGACGGCAAGCCCCAGGATGCCGCCCAAAAAGCACTGGGCGATGGATTCGGCCACCATTTGACTTACCACGTTGCGATTGGACCAGCCCACCGCTTTGAGGGTTCCGATCTCTGCAGCGCGTTCGGCCATATTGCCGGCCATGGTTTTAAATACAATCAAAACAGCTACAATGATGGCAATCAATGAGGTGATCACAGAAAACTTATCTGAAAGGGCAAAAAGGTTTCCCAGCAGTTTCAGGAAAGTCTCCGGAGTCGCAATGCTGGCCTTGTCACCCAGGATATCTTTCAGCGCGATAGTCAGATTCGCGACCTGCCGCTGATCAGCCTTGATGAACAGAATGTTGGCATCTTGCAGGCCAAAGGGTGAGACCTTTTGGACCTGAGGGGATGCCGCCGCCAGTTGGCGAGCTTGCGGCAGCGGCAGATAGACATTGGCCACCGCAATTTTCGCGGCGCGCGATGCATCCACGATGCCGACCACCGGAAAAACATTATTTGCCACCGTTATTTTATCGCCTGGCCTGATACCTAAATCGCGGGCGTAAGACGCATCCACCAGCGCTTCGGAACGGCCGCTCTCAAGAAATCGGCCGGCGGTGACAAAGTTGCGAAGCATTGCCGGCCCGTTGGACGGTAATATCGGCACCGATCTCCTGGAGCGGCCTGCGCGCCGCCTCTTTGTAAGCAGCGGCCAGGGCATTGATAATGACCAAAAGAGCGATTCCGATGGAAAGCCCTAAAATTGCTGTTAGCGTCCGACGTTTGCGGTAATAGAGTTCATTTTTCAGGTAACCGAAATTCATGGTGCTTCTCCAGGCGATGCAAACCAGTTATGTTCCTGTTGCAGGCTTTGGTGCAGCAACGCGAAAAATCGCTGCTGCTGTTCGGCGGTTAAAATTTCTCTGATTTGAAGAATATGCCCGATGATATCCCTTTGAATTTTCTCCTGGATGCCAGCCATTTCCCGACGAACCTGCTCGATCTTTTTAGGGTTCACCTGCCCCGCACTTAAAAGCCTGACCAGCCGATTTTTTTGGGTCTCCATCGCCGTGTGAAGTTTTGCAAGTCGGCTGTGAAACTTGTTGGCCAGAGGATCTATCTGCTGCCGCTGAGGTTGTGAAAGATCCAGTTGCTGGTAAAAATGGTGCGTTTGAGGCATAAAGGGACAGGCGGCAGAAGAAACCGGATGCCGGATTCGATAGTACTGGTAACCCCAGCTTGTCAGGACAGCCGCGTTGATGGCCACAGAAAAAATCAGGACCCCGATAAGTGTCTTATTGCGCATTTTCTTCCTCCGGCATGACTCTCACCATCCTGACATATCCGCTGGCCAGGGTGCCCGGCGCAATGGCGTCAAAACTTCTCAGAGAGGCCAGCAGGGGCTCCCCGGGCGAGGAGGCCTTCCCAGCGTGTTCGATTGTGGATTCATTCACCGAACCATTTTCTTCCGGCCTCGCGAAAGGGATCATGAACAATTTTTTGATGCGCTCGGATTGATGCTTATTGATGCAAAGGTTGGCTGTAATGCGATATAACCAGGTCGTAAATCTGGCAGTCGGCTTATAGGTTGGCGCCGATTGCCAAACCCTTAAAAACACCTCCTGGGCCAGATCTTCCGCCTCGCTTCGGTCTCCTATGAAGCGATAGATAAAATTCAGCACGGCTCGCTGATGACGACGTACCAGAATTTCAAAGGCATACCGGTCTCCCGCACCGATTCTGGCCATCAGTTCTTCACTGGATATCGCTTTATCCATCTGGTTTCAGGCAAAGCCTATAAACCTTTTTTTGACGGATAGAGCCGCAGCGGCACGACTATCAATAACCGAGTTTATCGAGCGGCTGATTGTTTCATCAGGCGCCCCCGCGTCGACAAATCAATCATTTCAGGTGCGGACCAACCAGTCAGGTCGTGGCCCTGGCAAGGCGAATATGCATTCCACAGTCAGAGGTATTGACAGCGCGCATCAACATTGCTATATTTCGACATATAACGAATTATGGAGAGCCCATGTTAGCATTTATGAACATCACCAAGGCCCTGGCCGACGAAAACCGCGTGCGTGCGCTGATGGCGTTGAAAGAAAGCGAACTGTGCGTTTGTCAGCTCATTGAACTGCTCGGCCTGGCACCGTCAACGGTTTCCAGGCACATGTCCATCCTAAAGCAGGCGCGGCTGGTGGAAGCCCGCAAAGAGGGCCGCTGGATGTATTATCGTCTGCCGGACAAAACAGCGCCGGTCCAGGTAAGAGAAGCCCTTTTCTGGGTGAAAAAATCCCTGGTGCGAAACAAACGCATCCAAATGGATGCCGGACGGCTGAAAGAAATTTTAAAAGTGGACCGCGAAACGCTTTGCAGCCGGTAGGGCTGTTTTAACGGATCCGAAATCTACTCCAACAGGAGCAACCTGCCATGGAAAATGAAGCAATTCAAGCCAATGACCGCAAAATGTCCAGTGTCTTCGAGCGGTTTCTTTCTTTATGGGTGGTGCTGTGCATTATCGCCGGCATTGTGCTGGGCAAAATCGCTCCAGGCGTGGCCCAATCCCTCGACGGGCTGGCCATTTATGTCAAGGGAGCGCCGGTGGTTTCCATTCCCATCGCCGTCTGCCTGTTTTTCATGATGTATCCCATCATGGTTAAAATTGATTTCGGCGAGGTTATCAAGGCCGGCAAAAGCGGCAAGCCGGTGTTTTTGACCCTGTTTATCAACTGGGCGGTCAAACCTTTTACCATGTATGGAATAGCCCTCTTTTTCCTGGGCACCCTTTTTTACAACTTCATCGGCCCGGATGCCGTGGACCTGGTCAAGATGCCCTTCGGCCTCGACCTGCCGGTGGGCGCCACCCACGGGGCCGGCACGGTGGTGCTGGCCGATGGCATAAAAATGCTGCAGGTTCCGTTATGGCGCAGCTACCTTGCGGGCTGCATCCTGCTGGGCATCGCCCCCTGCACGGCCATGGTGCTGGTGTGGAATTACCTTTCCCGCGGTAATGACGGTCTGACCCTGGTAATGGTGGCCATCAATTCGCTGACCATGTTGTTGCTCTACGGCGTGCTGGGCGGCTTTCTGCTGGGCGTGGGGCGCCTGCCCGTTCCCTGGCAGGCCCTGCTGCTGTCCATCGGCATTTACGTCGCCCTGCCGCTGGTGGCCGGTTATCTTTCACGCAAGTGGATCATTGCTGCCAAGGGCGAAACATGGTTTAAAGACAAATTTTTGCATATCCTGACCCCGGTAACCATCATCGCGTTGCTCATCACCCTGGTGCTGCTGTTTTCTTTTAAAGGCGAGGTCATCATCAGCAACCCGCTGACCATCCTGTGGATCGCCATCTGGCTCGGCTATGGCCTCGCGCGCCTGCTGAAACTGCGTTACACAGATGCGGCCCCGGCGGCCATGATCGGAGCGTCCAATCACTTCGAGGTGGCCATTGCCACCGCCACGATGCTCTTCGGGCTTTCATCCGGTGCGGCCCTGGCCACCGTCTGGTTTAAAGCGGCAGAAACAGATGTCGCCGCCGAGCAACCAACGACCGGGTAAAGCGAAGTATACATATTCGCATCATGGAAAAAATTAAGGAGTAGCTTGAAAAATATAGTGGCTTGTAACGAAAAAAACTCAAGGGGTTAAAATATCATGAAATCTTTTGATCAGTTCGACTTTGACACCGTTGTGAACCGCAAAGGAACCAACAGTTACAAATGGGACAACGCAGAGGTTCTCAATGAAAATCTGCTTCCTCTATCAGTTGCGGATATGGATTTTGCGGTTTCTTCCGAAATTACGCAGGCCCTGGTAAACCGAACTTCAACACCGGTATATGGGTATGAGTTTCAACCGGATGCTTTAAAAGAAGCTATTGTCGCATGGCATTCCAAACGGCACGGGTTTGAAGTCCACAAAAACGGGCTGCTATTTACGCCGGGAGTGATGAACGGTTTGGCCATTTCCCTCTTAGCGCTTACCCAAAAAGGGGACCGCATTGTGATCCAGCCGCCCGTTTATCCCCCTTTTTTTAGTGTTGTCAAAGAAAATAAAAGACAACTGCTGCTCAATCCGTTGCATTACGATTCCGGATCTTTGCGCTACACAATGGATTTTGACTCCCTTGAAAAGCTATTTTCCGAGCAAAAACCCCGGCTGATGTTTCTGTGTAACCCTCACAACCCTGTCGGACGGGTCTGGACAAGAGAAGAACTCCACAGGTTAGGGGAGCTTTGCGAAAAATATCAGGTTATTTTGGTTTCCGACGACATTCATGCCGATCTGGTATTTCCCGGACACCGGTATCAGCCCCTCATCAGTATTTCAGAAACCCTTAGAAATAATGCCATTCAAATGATGTCTCCGGGCAAATCCTTCAATATTCCGGGAATGCGGTTTTCCTATGCGTTGATTGCCAACAGGGATTTAAGGGAGCGCTTCTCTGAAAAACTTTCAGCCCTGGCGCTGACCAAAACAAACATTATGGCGGCGGTGGCTTCGCAGGCTGCCTATCAGAACGGAGCGCAATGGCTGGATCGTGTTCTAGAATATATCTGGCATAATCACGTATTGTTAAAAACGACGCTTTCCAGTGAGCTTGCCTGGGCCAAAGTCATTCCTCTTGAGGGCACTTTCCTGGCTTGGGTTGACTTAAATGCTTCCGGATTAAACCATAACCAGCTGTCCCGGGTCGTTCGTTCAAGGGCGAAATTGATGCTGTTTGAAGGCTCCGCATTTGGAGATGCCGGTCATGGCTTTATGCGGATAAACCTGGCATGTCCGCGCAAAACGCTGCAAGAAGCCATCAAACGGCTCGTGGATGCCTTCGTTCAGGTCAAGGAGAACCCACTCGAACCCATCAAAATTTTAGATAATCCATCCACAGCCTGCAACTGTTGCAGTTGATAAAAAAAGGGGGGGGTAACCCCATGCAAAACATCGTGATCAGCGGCGGCAGTGATGCGGGCATCCTGGCCGCCCTGCGGGCCCGGGAGGTCAATGCCCGTGCAGACGTGACCATGAATGTCCGCGGAGCTGGAAAACCTGGATCCTGAAAGCGCGTACCATGCCGGAATGAGTCGTGTAAAATAAAAGTAAATATCCTGGCCCAGAGGGCCAGGCTTTTGGCTTGCTACCCCCAGAGGGGGATTAACTGCAAGCAATGAATTCTATCTTTTTTTATGGCAGAGCCTATCGGCTCTGACCTGGCCCAAAGGACCAGGGTTTCCATACTGGACTAAGGGTTTATCATGACCACATCCGCACAGCGCGAAACCATGTTAAGAAAACCAATTCTCATGCCACCGAGCATGATCGATAAAGTGGATAAGATTGCGAATGAAAGAAAGGTTTCCTTTGCCGAAGTCGTCCGGGAGGCGGTTGACGCTTTTGACGGTGATCTAACCATGGAGGATGAGGCCCTATTAGAGGCATTGGCGGACACCATGATTAAAACGACCCGGGAGGTTGTTAAAAAAATTGACGCGATTGAAGAACGGCTTGATGAAACGCATGCCATGCTGGAGACGAAATAATGGGTGTCAGCGAAAAGGTCATGGAAGCGCTAAGGGCTGGAATTCTCTTGAATGAAAGGGTCACCACTATTATTGACAAGGTGAACCGTATGGATCATGATATAAGGCATATGAACGAGCGGCTGATAAGGCTGGAAACCATAGTTGAAATCGCCCAGAAACAGTCGGTTCGACCGGGAAGACCGGAGCTTGATTCATAAATCCCGCTGACCATTAAAAGAATGCATAAAGACCACTGGATGAAAAAGTCTTTTTCAATATTTTGAACACTTTTACCCGCCGGTTATGGGACGGGTTTATCCGCCTGTTTGATGTCGGATCCCTGGAAGCCCTTAAACCCTTTGTAACAAACCTGCCCCCTTCGAAATAATCCGCTGATTTGCCACTTTTGCTGCACTCACCTGGAGATGATCCAAAACCAGCGCCCTTGACACGTACCCAGGTACGGGGTTTATGTTTTGCGTGGATTAAGCAGTTCAGGGTTCACCGTTCCGGGCTGTAATCGCCCCAAATGGCTTATATCAATTAAATTTCTGCCTTAATTGTGATTGCAAAACATTTTCACACGATGGGAAAACCGCCTTATTGAAAACCGGCGGCTCCAGTGGAGCGGAAAGGAGAGGATAATATGAAAGTCTTTGATCTGATCATTATCGGCGGCGGAGCCGGCGCGGTTGCCGCTGCGATTCACGCCCATGAGCTCAACGCTCAAACGGCCATGATCAATACCGGCCTGCCCCTGGGCGGGACCTGCGTCAATGTGGGTTGCGTGCCGTCCAAACGCCTGCTGCACGCCGGGCAGCTTTTGTACCAGGCTGGGAATCACGGAATCCCGGGAATCGAACTGGCGGTCAGTAATTTTGATTTCCGCGCCCTCGTTGAGGACGAGCTGAACCTGGTGGCTCGCATGCGCCAGCAAAAATATGAAAAAGTGCTGGCCGGATTGAAAACCGTTACTTTCATTGAAGGCCGGGCAAAATTGATTTCTCCGACACAGGTCCGGGTAAACGGGCAAACCCTGCAGGCTGAAAAAATGATCATCGCCACGGGTTCGAAGGCCACGGCACCGCCCATCGCAGGCCTTGCGCAAACCGGCTATGTGACCCACATTGAAGCCTTGCAGCTGCTACGGCTGCCGGAAAAGCTGGTCATTATCGGTGCCGGCCCGGTGGCCATCGAATTTGCCCAGATGTTTTCGCGCTTCGGCAGCCGGGTGACGATCGTCAAAAGAAGCCCCGGCATTTTGCGCTTTGCCGAACCCCTGCTGACAGAGCGGCTGGCGCAAATACTGACAGGTGAAGGCATTGACATCATCACCGCCCAGGTTTTCAGAAACGCCCGGGTGGAAAATAATCAGAAAGTGCTGGCGGTCACGGTGGACGGCAGCGACACACAAATCGCCGCCGATGAAATCCTGGTCGCCGCCGGCAAGACGCCCAACACCAAAGGTCTCGGGCTGGATGCCGCTGGCGTGGAAATAGATGCCCGCGGAGCCGTGGTGGTCAATGCAACCTTTCAGACCTCCCGGCCGCATATTTTTGCTGTCGGTGATGTCACCGCCCAGCCGGCCCGCCTCGAGCCCACGGCCGGAAAAGAAGGCACCCTGGCGGCCGGCAACGCCTTGACCGGTGCCACCGACCGCATCGATTACGACACGGTGCCCTTTACGGTTTTCACCGATCCTCAGCTGGCCGGGGTCGGCCTGACCGAAGCCGACCAGATGCAACGCCTGGGCACCTGCAACTGCCGGACGGTTTCCTTTGAAAACGTGCCCCGGGCGATTCTTATGAATCGCACTGAGGGATTGATCAACATGACCATTGACCCGTCAACCGAAAAAATCATGGGAGTTCACATCCTGGCCCCGGACGCCGGAGAACTGATTGCCGCCGCCATGGTGCTGGTGAAAAACAAAAATACCATCGATGATGTGATCAAATCTTTGCCCATGTTTCCGACGCTGGCAGAAGCGCTCAAAATAGTGGCGCTGTCGTTTAAGAAGGATATTTCCAGTTTAAGCTGTTGCGTCTAAAAAAAGCTTGACTCCGTACTCTGGTACGGGATGTAGGGTGCAACAAAAAGCAAAACGGAGGTTGAAAATGAATACCACAATGACCATAGAATCCGCTCCGCCCTTGTGGAGCGAAGAGCCGGCCGGTCGGTCTGACCGGAAAAGAATCCGGGCCCGCATCGGGGGGTTGCACTGCTCCCTTTGCACGGGCACGATTGAAAAAGCCCTGGGAAAACACTTGGGAGTCGACAGCGTCGCCGTCAGTTTAACCCATGAGCAGGCCCTGGTGGAATACGACCCGGCCGTGGTGCGCCCGGAACAACTGCTGCAAACGCTGCGCGATATCGGCTACACCATTTCGGATCCGCGCAAGGTACGCCCCTATGAAGAAGAGGAACGCGACCTGGTTCGCGAGGGAAAGCGCTTTTTGACGGCCATCGCATTCAGCTCCATTGCCATCGCGCTGAATGCCGATTCGGCCGGGGGATGGTCCATGATGCTGCCGGCCTCCGTATTTGCCAGCCTGGTCGCCCTGCTGTATCTGGTTTTAAGACGCTCCCACGGCCTGACAACAGCCATCGTCGGTGCTGTCGGTCTGTGTGCCGCTGCAATCGTGCTGCTGCTTTTGCAACAGCAGGCGTTTTTTATATCGGTCACACCGTTTATCGTGGGAGGCCTTGCGGTTACCCTCGTATTCGGCATTGGGAAACACATCCTCTACATGGCCCTTCAGGCGGTGCGCCGTAAAATTCTAAACCAGCACGTCCTACTGGAAGCCGGGGCCTTTGCCGGGCTGACCGGAGGGCTGGTCGGGCTGATCTTGCAGCCGCCGGGCTTTCCGACCACCCCTTTTTTTGCCGTCGTGGTCATGGTGGTCACCTACCATATTTTCTCGGAATGGCTTTCGCTGATCGTCAAGACCCGCAGTTCCCAGGCCGTCAAGCGCCTGCTGGATCTTCAGCCGGAAACCGCCCGGGTGGTGCGCAATGACCGGGAGGTGGAAGTCCCGGTGGCAGAAGTTGTCGCCGGCGATCAGGTTCGCATTCGGCCCGGGGAACGGATTCCGGTGGACGGTGAAGTCATCAGCGGTTATTCGGCGGTGGACCAGTCGCTGGTCACCGGCGAGCCCATGCCGGTTGAAAAAAACGCGGGGGCCGGGGTTGTCGGCGGGTCCATCAACGGTACCGGCACCCTGCTGATCAAAGTTACGGCTGTCGGCGAGGAGAGCTTTTTGCAGCAGATCATCCGTCAGGTTGAAGACGCCCGCGCGCTCAAGCCCGGCCTGCTGCACCTGGTCGACCGCATCCTGCGCATTTACACCCCCACGGTTTTGTCCTTGGCGACCCTGGCTTTTGTCGGCTGGCTGGCCGGCTCCTGTTTTTTCGCAGGGCAGGTAAACCTGCAGCGGGCGGCCTTTGCCGGCTTGAGTGTCCTGGTGATGGGATATCCCTGCGCCCTGGGCATTTCCGCCCCGCTTTCCATCGTGCGCGGTGCAGGGGAAGCGGCTGAAAATGGTATTTTAATGCGGACCGGTGAGGCTTTTCAGGGCTATCGCCTGGCCACCCACATTGTCTTTGACAAAACCGGAACCTTGACCGAAGGCCGTCCGCTGGTCCGGGAGATCGAAACCAGTGGGTCAAGCGAAGAGGAACTGCTGGCCGTTGCTGCAGCGGCGGAAGCATCTTCGGAGCATCCCCTGGCCCAGGCCATCGTTGCGGCCGCTTTCGAACGCGGCTTGAATTTGCCGGAGGTGACGCAGTTTGAGGCCATCCCCGGCAAGGGCATCACCGCCCGGCTGGCAGATGCCACGGTCGTGGTGGGAAACCCGGCTTTTCTGCAGGAGCAGGGAATCGAGACCGAAGACTTCAAGCAACGCATTGAGGAACTGCAAGCGGCCGGACGCACGGTCATCGCCGTGGCTGCCACCGGTCTGATCTACCCTGTCTGGGCCATGGCAGCCATGGCAGTCAGTGTCACCGCGATTTTTTTCAATTCGCTGTGGGGCCGGCCGTCACTGTTTTTTGACGCCATTTTAAGTGTGGGCCAGCCGATCCAGGTGCCGGATCAATAAGTTGCGTCATGCGCCGCACAATATGCATTTTGATTGCGCTCTGGTGTCTATTTGGGGCGCCATCGAATCGGTTGGCTAAATTGCAACTGATTAAGCAGCTGTGAAAAGGGGCTTAAAATGACAAAACAATGGAAAAACTGGTGCCTGATTATTCTGGAGACCCTGTTTGCGCTGTGTGCCGCCAGTGTGGTGGTGTACAAATTGCTGGGAATTTTTGACTTCGGCTTTTTCTCCTACCGCTTTTTCAACATTGTTGTCTCGATTGCAATCTGTGCTTATATTATTCAGGCTCTGCTCAAGTCAGATCAACGGATATATTGGGTTATCATTGTTTTTTCCCTTTTTCATTTCACAGAAGGGCTGATCATTCATTTCTGGTTCAAAACCATCATCCATTTAATGATCCTGTTGGTTATTATATGGGTTTATTTTGGAAAACCCCTCTGGATCGGGAAAAAATATCGACCGACGCCTTGACCAGTACCATGGTACAGGGTTTATCTTCTAATCCAGGAGAAACAACATGCCGAAACTGACCATCGGCCAGCTGGCCCGGCAGGCTCATGTCAATCTGGAAACCATCCGCTATTACGAACGGCGGGGGTTGATCCCGGAACCGCCCCGCAATGAAAGCGGATACCGGCAATATGACATAGAGGACCTGCAGCGCACCCGGTTTATCAAGCGCGCCCAGGCTCTCGGATTCACGCTCAAGGAAATAGCAGA